>NZ_JBQHUC010000047.1:0-14713 GCF_052065395.1 Bariatricus sp. HCP28S3_F11
GCGTAGCTTTTGTAACTCCGAGAATCAGATATGAAGTGAATTACTCCAAGTATCTGAAGTATCTCACAAAAATTAGAGTTTGACTATCCGGTTGATTATAAAGCGCTTACCATCAACCTCCTTAGCTTTTGGGAATAAAGTATTTTCATTTTTAAGAGAATAAAGAATTTAATATTTCTATAGTTATTTCTGAAGCAGCACTGCCGGTGGCATTCTCGGAATTCTGAAGGTTGGTAGCAAAACAATAAGTATTTTCACCGTGTTCAATAAAGCCAATAAACCAACCGTTTGTATTTTGTCCATTCAATGACCCAGTACCTGTCTTTCCATATAATTTTCCAATGGATGTATCAGAAATAAATAAGGCATCTTTTATTGCTTGAATATTTTTTTCCTCAAACTCCCATTTATTTTCCAGAAGTTCAGATAATAGGATTACCTGTTCTACCGGTGAAATCTTTAAGGAAGATTCGGACCAATAATCTTCAATACCAGCTGATAAATCGCAATTCCCATATGAAATTTTGTTATAATAAGAATAAAGTGTTTGGTATCCTATTTGTGTATCAAGATTTTGAAAATACCAATTAACAGAATTACGTAAAGCTGTAGTAAGGGTTTGGTCTTTGTTCCATGAATCAAAATAATAGTTTGTTCCGTCCCAGTGCTGATTAGAAGAATTATAATTGATTACACCTTCCTCTAATGCAAATAAACCACTATAAATTTTATAAGTGGAATCCGGAGAAACTCGTTTGGTGCTTAAATCTTTATTATAAATTTTGTATCTATCATTTGTCATATCATATATTACAAAGCTACCACTTGTTTTACTGAAATAAGAAGATAGGTCTATGTCATCTATATTTTGGGAAGTCAAATTATAAGATGAGTCTCGTGATGCATAGACAGTTAATAAGGGACTAATGCAGTATACTAGAACACAAGCGAACACTAAGATTACAATGCTGTTTCTCTTATGCTTTTTAGAAATTTTTTGATAATTTGCTATTTCTTTTATTCTATCTATAATGACCTTTTTTTCTCCACCTAAACGAGAGAGTGGAGAGAGAAAAGCATTGTGTTGCATTTTTTCAGCATATCTTATTAATGTATAGCCATAATCTATACAGTTGTTTTTCCCTATGATGTTAATTACTGAGTTGTCGCATGCAATTTCCCGATCTTTTTGTAATATATGAAATCCGTACCAAATGAATGGGTTAAACCAATATATGATCTGTAAAATGCAACTTATATAATTTAATGCAGCATCCTTGTGTTTATAATGCTGTAATTCATGTAAAAAGATATAATATACATCCTGTTCAGACAGTAATATATCCATATCTTGAGGAATAATTACCTTGGGATATAGAAGACCGTAAGAAACAGGGCTTGAAATATTACATGAAGCGTATAAAGCGACATGTCGTCTTATTTTTAATTTTTCATGACACGAAATGTATTGTTGGTATAGTTCTGGTTCGTTTTCAGAAGTTATCAAAAAAGCTTTTTTTTGGATTAAATGAATTTTAACAATATTATATATAAAATATACTAATGTAAACAAACACCCGATTATCCATATTGCAAATAAGTATTTATCAAGATCATACAAATTAAAATTATCTTGAGCTGACGCAAAATCAGAAGTACCTAATTGAACAGATAAATTTATATCATCAAGTTGTTTTGTAGAAGTATTTACAATTTTACCCGTATCTTGTTGGAAAAAGTGTTGTAACTTTATTAATAATTGATGTGGTCCGATATTTTTGAATGGTATGAAAGGAATAATAAGCGCACATACAAAAATGTACCACAAATAATACCGACTATTAGTTGTAATATAATTTTTTAATAGTTTTTTGAGTAATAGAATTATCCCCAATAAGATACTGATAGTGAGATTACATAATAAAAAGTGAATCGAGAACATTAGGTTTCATCACCACCATTCAATTTAGAGTCTATAAGATGATACATATTCTTTAAATCGCTGTCAGATAATTGGGCATTGGATAGTAAGGAAGATAATAGCGGAGCCATTTCACCATCATAAAAGCGAGATAAAAAATTATGGTTCTCTTGTGATAAATATTTATTTTTAGAGATAATGGGAAAATAGTAATACATACGCCCTTTTTGTTCATAAGAAATAACATGTTTTGACACTAAACGAGATAATAACGTATGAACTGTTTTATTACTCCAATTGTGTATAGATGGAACTTTTTCACAAATAGAATTTGTGCTTATTGGTGACTCATCCCATATTATTTTCATGATTTCATATTCTGCTTCAGATATTTGTGGTAATTTATCCATGTTTATTCTCCTTTAATCTTACTTTCGTAATAATTATAGAGCATTGAAATAGAAACGTCAAGAAGGCTATTGACAAAAAAGTGATAATAGAATATATTACAAAGGTAAGATATGGAAACAGGAGACAATTATGAAAAGAAAAAAATTTGAATGGACAGGTAGATTGATATTAATAATATTTTCTTTAATTTTAGTATTGAGCTTGATTTTTTTTATTACGAAACAGACACATAAGAACACTACTGAACAATTGCTAACCGAATATATGAATTATATCAATAAACATGAATATGAAAAAATGTATAAAATGATTTCTAAAGAACATTCATCGAATATTTCTATGGAAGAATTTGTAAAGAGAAATAAAAACATATATGAAGGATTAGAAACGAAGGATTTAAGCATTAAAATTTTAAATGAGAAATCCAATGGTAAAGAGATTTCATATCTTACATCATTTAATACTCTTGCAGGTGAAGTGAAATTTCAAAATGAAGTAAACTTTATAAAAGAAAAATTTGAATATAAACTTGTTTGGAAAGATAGTATTATTTTTCCGCAATTAGAGTCTACAGATAAAGTACGAATAGATACTGTAGAAGCAGAGCGAGGACAAATTTTAGATCGGAATGGAAAAGTGTTAGCTGGAAAAGGGGTTGCATCATCAGTTGGGCTAGTGCCGGGTAAAATTCAGGATAAAGAAAACACAATAATTAAACTTGCGGAGTTGCTTGAAGTGGATATTGATGTGATAAAGAACAAATTGTCTGCAGAGTGGGTAAAAGATGATTCATTTGTTCCTATAAAAACAATTCCTAAAGTTAGTGAATTGGAATTAATGAAAATTAATCCGGATGAAAATCTTGTAAAATTAAAGGAAAATCAAGAGGAATTACTATCAATTCCAGGTGTTATGATTAACGATATCGAAGTTAGAGACTATCCTTTAAAAGAAGCAGCGTCACATTTGGTTGGATATATTCAAAAAGTTACAGCGGAAGATTTGGAAGAGAATAAAGGGAAAGGTTATGATTCCAATAGTGTTATAGGGAGAAGTGGTATAGAAAGTTTATATGAAGATAAATTAAAAGGTCAAAATGGTTGCATGATATATATCGAAGATGAATTTGGAAACAGAAAAGATATTATTGTAGATAAACCGGTTCAAAACGGAGAGGATATTCAATTAACAATTGATGCAGAATTGCAAAAAGTCTTGTATGAACAGTTTAAGGATGATAAGAGTTGTTCTGTTGCTATGAACCAATATACAGGAGAAGTTTTGGCACTGGTCAGTACTCCTTCTTTTAACTCAAATGATTTTGTAATGGGAATGTCAGATAAATTATGGAAAAGCTTAAATGAAGATGAAAGGCAACCTTTGTACAATCGATTCAGACAGGTATGGTGTCCCGGATCAACATTTAAACCTGTTACTGCAGTGATAGGGTTAGACACAGGTATTCTTGATCCTGTAGAAGATTATGGAAACGAAGGTTTAAGCTGGCAAAAAGACTCGTCATGGGGGGATTATTATGTGACCACATTACATGAGACTGAACCTGCAACACTGGAAAATGCAATGATATATTCTGATAATATATATTTTGCAAAAGTAGCACTTAAACTGGGGGAAAATAATTTAACTAGCTTTTTAGAAAAATTGGGGTTTAACAAAGAAATACCATTTGATATTAAAATGTCAATATCACAGTATTCAAATACAGAAGGAATAAAGTCAGAAATTCAATTGGCAGATAGTGGATATGGACAAGGTCAAATCTTAATAAATCCATTGCATCTAGCTTCTATTTATTCCGCATTTAGTAATGATGGAAATATAATTGAACCGACGTTACTATATAACCCAAATTATAATCCCAATATATGGATGCCGGAAGTTATTCAAAAAGAAAGTATTCATACTGTTTTAGAGACAATGAAGAAAGTTATTAGTGAACCAACAGCAACGGGATATGGTTTACATAGAGAGGAGTACACTTTGGCTGGAAAAACAGGAACGGCAGAAATAAAGCTTTCAAAAGAAGATGAAACAGGAACAGAATTGGGGTGGATGGCAGTTTTTACAACTGATCCTAATATTGAGAATCCAATATTGCTAATTAGTATGGTTGAAGATGTAAAAAATATTGGTGGCAGTGGTTATGTAGTTCAAAAAGATAAAAGAGTATTGGATCAATATTTACGATAGGAATGAGATGAAAAAAGGTGAAAATGTTAATGAAGAAAATGTTGGCTATTATTTTGGTTTCTTTAGTATTATCCGGATGTGAAAAAAATGGGTCTCAAAATGATCTTATAATTAATAATACAGAAGAAGAGAATGTGGTGATGGATGAAAATGATGATTATGAATTAAAAAATATTGAAATGGGGAGAAAAGAAGAAAAAGACATTAGTGATCGCTTAAGGAAAATGGTTGGAAAATGCAAAAGGATATACAGTCAGGCAGATAAAGGTAATGCGTCAGATATTGTTCTTGAAGAAGAGACAGTTCATACAATGATCGAAAGTATTGCAGAAGAGAATGTTGCCATTACCTGTGGCAGTCATGATTATAATATGTTGAATTATAAACAAGTTGATGATGCTCTTTCTTTGGCAAAAACAGGAGAAAATACTGAAACTGAATTTTTTGTAATTAATACAAGTGGTGTTTGGATATATAATAAACTTCAATTTAAAAACAAAGATTTATATGTAACATCAGCAACAGCTGCATTTGATGATAATATGAGTCCACATATTGTGCAGATAGAAAAAATTCAGGTATATGATTGGAACTATACTGATAAAGGGTGGATTATATGGGAGAAGGCATTATCAAGAAATCAAGAAATGGATATGCATGTTTTTTATAGAATTTTGCCACTTGATGAACAGTGCAGAGAATTAGGAAATAAATGTATTACACCGGTTAGTTACTTTTGCAATAATCTGTTCCTCGTAGATTGGAATCAAAACAGTTTGGAAAATATAGAGTTTAATGATTTGTTTGAGTTTTTATACACAATGAAGTATGGGGAGAAAATTGATGAAAAAAAATATGCATCAGGCATTCCTAAAGTAGAATTTGAAGAAGTGGTCACAACTTATTTTGATATTTCAATAGAAACCTTGGAAATATATGCTCAATACGATGACGTGAAGGGGGTATATCCATGGGAAGCAATTGGTCCATGGAATCGAATTCAACAATTCCAACCTTTCCCAGAAGTAGTGAATTGTATAGAAAATGAGGATGGATCATTAACTTTGACAGTAGAAGCTGTTTTTCAGGAAGAAGGAACAGATTGTTCATTCAGACATGAAGTGACAATCCGAGAAGAAGGTGACAAGTGGATATATTTGGGAAACTGTATTGAACGTGAGGGAGCATATAAAATTCCAGAATATAAACCGCGAAGAGATTTTTAAGTAAATTAAGAAAATAGATTTTTTTATAACTGATATTGTAATTGGAGAGGAAGAGTATGAAAGTTAGATTAATGATCATTATTGGTGTCATTAGTTTTCTACTAGGAGGATGTAATAAAATACAAAAAAATTCAAATCAAGTACAATTAGTTCAAAGAACTGAAGAAATTCTGGTAGAATCCGAAGATTTGGCAGATGATTATTTTCATATATACAAAGAAAGATGGAATCAAAGCAATAGAAATTCATTGAAATTACAACAAGACATTATTGAATATTTAGGCAGAAAAAACTATATTGCGGTTGACATAAATAATCAAATAGATATGGTAAATGGAGAACTAGTGTATTGACATGTTGATATTTAGCTTTACCACCGCCTTTTAAGAGACGGAAGTAAAGCTGGGATATAAAGACTTAAGCTTTATTCTGGCATCACTTGTCCTAAAATGCCAGTCAACCTTTGCTGCTATTGTATTACGCTCTGCTTCCCATACAGACAACTCCTTGCGTAGCAGTTCAATGTTAGCTATACGCCGGGACAGGCACTGCCTGGTCATTACATTCAACTCTATTTCCGCAATGTCCAGCCAACTGCCGTGCTTTGGCGTATAATGTATTTCCAGTTTTTTGATGATGCGTCTTGCCTCATCCGGAGAATATCTCTTATACAGAGAAGCCGGCTTATGGGTATTGAGGTTGTCCATTACAAGAATGATCTTTTCGGCATCCGGGTACATGACATCCACAAGGTACTTAATTTCCTCCGCCCAGTCAACGGCTGTACGATGTTCCCGTACACTTACATGATGTGTCCCGCCAAGTGGTTCTACAAAAGCAAATATGCTGACCGTTCCATTTCGGGTATATTCGGCATCCGTTTTACGGTCATTCCCGGGAATCATTGGCAGGGGCTCCCTGGCTTCGCCCAGAAGCTGGTAAGGCTTTTCATCCATGCAGACAACCGGGTGCTTTTGGTCATAAGGAAGCTCATATACATCAAGGACATCCTCCATGCAGGCTATGAATTCCGGGTCTTCTTTTGCCGGGATACACCAGTAGTCGTTTTTGTGAGGTCGAAGTTTGTTTTTTTTAATGCATTCCTGATCGCCTCTCTGCTTACAGGTGTTTCCAGGATGACTTTCGATTCTTTCTCCAGCAGGCGGATCGTCCATCGGGAGTGTCCTTCCGGAACCGGCCCACAGGCAAGCTCAATAAGCCGGGCTTCTACGCGCCCGTCAACCTTGCGCCTTGCATTATCTGAATTTATGCTTCTTTTAAATTCAGTGACAGCATCAACACCGCCGTTTATGTATTTTGCAACGGTATTTGTGACTGTTGCCAGACAGACGCCGTTTGACCTGGCGCTCTGCTCATGGGTTAGGATTTTTCCATGTGCCTCATCCATGTCAAGGAGTATCTGGCATCTGCAACGTATTGTTTTTGATGTTGCCTTCTTACGGATTATGGATTTGAGTTCCTTGTATTCATCTTCTGTAAGCTTAATCACATATTTTCTAGGTCTTGCCATAGGGATCACCGCCGTTTTTTTTTAGTATATATCAAAACGGCTGTATTTACCAGCTTAATTTGATTATATATCAGTATGTCAACACACTAGAAAAGAAATAAACATATAAAAATAAAATAGAAAATTATGGACAATACGGTGGCTTGATTGGGAAATTAAGGTTGCCGTATTTCTTTATTTAATAGATAAAATGACCAAGGTGCATGCAGGAGGCTGTGGTTACGCCCAGTATCCATGCGGTTTCCAGAGATGGGGCTAGATTTATATTTCTTCTAATTGCTTTTTGCGTTGTTTGGAATATTTATGATAATCAAAGGTTTGTTGTAACAGAACAGACGGTCACACTTGATGATTTACCCAATTCGTTTGACGGGTATCGTATTCTTCAAATTTCCGACCTTCACGGGAAGTATTTCGGAGAAAATCAATTAGATTTGCTTTCTGCTATTAATCAATTAGATTATGATTGTATATTGTTTACTGGTGATATGAACAAGTATGAGGAAAGCGATTTGCTATCATCACAAGCTATTTTTGATTTGATAAATGGGATTGAAAAAAAGGAAATGGCTTTTTGGGTTGATGGGAATACTGGACCTTTTGCCATCGACATGATAAATGGAAGCTGTACAGGCAATTTAACAAAAATAGGAAAAGAGATAGAAGAAAGTGGAGTGAATGTCTTACTTTCTCCCGTTGAAATTACTAGGGAGGGTGAAAGTATATGGCTTGTTCCTGAATTAAATCAAACAGATATTCAAATGAATTATTTAGAAATGACGGAAGATATGTTTGAAAGTACAGAGGACTATCAAAATGTGATTTTATATGGTCAGGAATTGCAAAAATGGTATGAACAATTAAGTGATAATGGACAGGTGAAAATCAGAGTAAATCACTATCCCATACAAGCGAATATGACACAAGCAGATTGGGATGGATTAGGATATTTAGATTATGACCTTTCCATAGCTGGTCATTATCATGGTGGACAGCTTCGACTGCCATTTTTTGGAGCATTATATATTCCGTCACCAACTTCTGGAATAGCAAATGGATATTTTCCAAAACAGAATGAAGTAAAAGGCTTAAATCAAATTATAGATATGCAACAATACATTAGTGCCGGTTTGGGTTCAAGTGCATCTATATCTTTTTTAGATTTTCGCTTGTTTAATACACCAGAAATCAATTTAATAACCTTACGTTGCCACAAATAAATTCCCGTTTATTGGGAAGTCGCAGAGAACGAAAAATCGGGAGTTAAAGGAGAGAGCGATTATGTTTAGATGTCAAAAATGTAAAAAATGGTTAAAAAATATTACAACAGAAACTGATGTAGTTTATGATGGCACAATATATCATGCCACAAATGTACCAACAAAAATATGTCCTGAATGTGGGAAAATAACTATATATGAAATAATTCAAGAACGAATTGTTCAATATGCCACTCAAAGAAATGTAAAAAATATTGATTATGCAGAATGTGAAAATGAAGAAGCTTCTGCCTCTCAATTAATATTGTGAATTTCAATTTTGACAATTTCATATCCATACATGAATATTCCGGCGTTTGTGTCCGTGCTGTCCGGTCAGAAGGAAACCACAGAATCAATGATTGACTGGTGAAATCCTATCAGATATTGCGGCATTGTAAAGCCTGCTACAGCACCGCAAAGCGGCTCTGGGCTTGACAATACCGCACTACCTGATAAGTGGTAAACAAGCCAATCAAAGAGTTTCCCTCCTCCGGAATGTCGGTTTCCAAAATTCCGGAATCAAGGTTTCCGGTGACGAGAATATTCAATACACACAAAGCAGTTAGTCTTAGGATTGACTGCTTTTTTTTCTTATCAAAATTCCAGTCGCTATCCCTATGGTTATGAAATTGTAAATAGAAAATGTCAAGTCGTTGGGTAGGAGAAATGAATAATATTTGGAGTAGAGCAAGAGAGGTTGTGAATGCTGAATTGATTTATAACTAAAAGAGAAGAGATTTTGGATAAATGCTTGACTGTAAACCTTGTTTATAGCTTATTCTTAAGATAAAATAGAGTTGCTTGAAAGGAGTGCATAACATGAAAATAAAAGACGTAGAAGAACGAACAGGTTTATCCCGTTCTAATGTTCGTTTTTATGAAAAGGAAAAACTCATTGAGCCTTCAAGAAACGAAAGTAATGGTTATAGAGATTATTCAGAAAATGATGTGGAAAATATAAAGAAGATTGCATATCTGCGTACATTAGGAATTTCTATTGAGGATATACGAAGCATTATATCTGGAAAAGTAACATTGCAGGAAACGCTTGAGAGGCAGAATGAAATATTAAATAGTCAGATTACTGATTTGAATAAGGCAAAACGCATGTGCGAAAAAATGTTGGGTGAAGAAAGTATTAGTTATGAAAAATTACAGGTAGAACAATATGTAACAGAGTTGCAGGATTATTGGAAAGATAATCAAACTGTTTTCAAACTGGATTCAGTTAGCTTTTTGTATATATGGGGAAGTATGCTTACTTGGATAACGATTACCGTACTATGCTTGATTATTGGGACATTGTCTTATTCTAAGCTGCCGACAGAAATTCCGGTACAATGGAGTAAAGGTGTGGCAACATCTTTGGTGAATAAAAATTGGATTTTTATTTGTCCGGTTATTTGTATTATAATCCGTTATTTATTAAAACCTTTTATCTATGCCAAATTACAGATGAATAATTATTATGGAGAAATTATAACAGAGTATTTGACAAATTATATGTGTTTTATTGTATTGTCAGTAGAAGTTTTCTCAATACTTTTTACTTTCGGAGTGGTAAAAAGTGTTGTTGTACTTTTATTTGTGAACACGGCAGTCTTTATGGGATTGTTAGTAGTCGGATTGACGAAAATGGATTTGAGAGGAAAAGAAATTTTATGATTCAGATTTCAAATTTAACTAAAAAATATGGTGAAACAGTCGTTTTTTCGAACTTAAACTATACATTTGAAAATACTTGTATTTATGGACTTGTTGGAAGAAATGGAGCTGGAAAGACTACCCTTTTGAATATACTTTCGAATTATGATAAAAATTATACGGGAGTAATTTCTATCGACGGAGAAAAAATGAACAAGGTTGATTATCTTGATATGCCGGTTGCCTATCTGGTGATAGAGTGTGGAGTAGTTTAAACGAAAGGTCTCTCCACAGCTCGGGCAGGTATAAAGGAAAATAGATTGATTAAGTACCTTCTCTTTCATTTCAGGATCCAGTGCAGTATTAATACTGTCCCAGAGCTCAAAATCCCCCTCATGATGGCAGGAAGGACAAGTTACCTTTTCTATATGATGTCTTGACATAAATGATCCTCCTTTCAGTGAGCTAAATCTATAGCTTTTCTATTGTAGAATAATCTTATCCGCTATTATTTCGCCAGGAAATTACTCTGTATCTCCATCGGCATATGATAAGCCTGGCCTCGTTTTGTCAGGCTGTATAGTTTAAAGCTCATGAGTTCCGGAGTCGCATTCAAAGAGCTGCAGAGTCCGAAATAATCCAGGTCTTCGTTCTGAACCATATCTTCGATCTCCTCATCATTAATCAGAAGATCGGCAGCAAACAGATTGGCCTGGTATTCTGTATTATCTGTCATATTGTAGAGGGTATCATCTTGCATTGGAGCCATTTTCAGCTGGGAACGATGTAGGATGATATGCCCTAATTCATGGGCGGCAACGATCATCTTTTCTTCTTCTGAAAGGAAACTGCTGATCATGACATAGATTGTCTTACAGCTCATGAAGCAATAGCCTTTCAGTGTCTTATATCTGGAAGTTTCACCGACCACAATGTTCATCTGATCCATGATCTCAAATGGATCTCGGGTTCCATATTTCTTGATTAATTTCTTTGTTTCTGTATATATGTAAGTGTTTCTCAAATAAATCACCTCAAAAGTAAAAAATAAAAAGGGCAGAAATATCCTTGTAACTATAAGGTAACAGATTAGGTGTACAATAATCCCGCCTTCTATTATTTTTCCTCTTGGTTTTTCAGATATTTTTTCGGTGTAAATTTCTTTGCACGTCTTTTGGAATCCAGATAAAGGCTCTGGATCTCATCCATAAAAGCTATTTTATCTTCGTCTGTCAGTGATCCACCGGCAAACATAGCTGCAGCCTGTTCCAGAATCTGCTGAGCCTGTCTGGCACCACGGTTACCAAACTGTTCGGATGCTTCTGTGATAAAAGCTTCATTCTCACTCATGAGATAAGAAACGTCACACTGTAATGCATCTGCCAGTTTCTGATACAGAACATTTTGTTTTGGAAAACGTCCTTCTACTTCCCAGGATCGAATGGTCCTATATGAAACACCAACCATACTGGCCAGTTCCTGCTGACTCATCTTTTTTTCTTTT
This sequence comes from Bariatricus sp. HCP28S3_F11, assembly GCF_052065395.1. NCBI lineage: Bacteria > Bacillati > Bacillota > Clostridia > Lachnospirales > Lachnospiraceae > Bariatricus > Bariatricus sp. HCP28S3_F11. The sequence goes on from NZ_JBQHUC010000047.1 coordinate 11,711, forward strand.
CTTAATGATCTTACTTTTTCACCGAATGTCATAAACATACCTCTTTCTAAGCCTTGTCTTATAAGTTTCATTAGCCGCTTCAAGGCAAAACGGGAAATGTGTTTCCTTAAAATTTAAAATTAATCTTGACAAAGGGAAATATCTCTCCTATAATGTGAATCACAGATAAGGGAAACATCTTTCCTATAAGATACACAATATTTCCTCTTTTGTCAATGAATATGTGAAATGAATTTCCTGTATATTGAAGAAAACAGGAAAGATAGATAGTCATTGATAGTTAAAATGGGATACATGTTACAAAAAGAGGAAAGACGTATGGGAGGTGGCAATGTGAGTCAGGATCAGACTTCTATTATCTGTATTGATCTGAAGTCCTTTTATGCTTCTGTAGAATGCGTAGAACGTGGACTGGATCCATTTAAAGCAAACCTGGTGGTTGCAGATCCGACCAGATCAAAGTCAACAATCTGTTTGGCAATCACTCCGGCTATGAAGTCTCTTGGCATCAAGAACCGGTGCCGGATCCATGAGATACCGGATTGTGTGAAGTACATCACAGCCATGCCAAGGATGCAGCTGTATATGGATTATTCCGCAAAGATCTATGGAATCTATCTGCGGTACGTCTCAAAAGAAGATATCCATGTGTACAGTGTCGATGAGTGTTTTATTGATGTGACAAACTATCTGCAGCTTTATCATCTCACTGCAAAAGAAATGGCGGTAAAGCTTATGCAGGAGGTTATGGAGGAAACAGGTATCACTGCAACCGCTGGTGTGGGAACCAATCTGTATCTTGCTAAGATCGCAATGGATATCGTAGCAAAGCATGTGGATGACCATATTGGAATCCTGGATGAATTCTCTTACAGAGAGCAGCTATGGGATCATAAACCATTAAGTGACTTCTGGAGGATTGGATCCCGGACTGAAAAAAAACTAGCCGGTTATGGAATCCATACAATGGGCGATATTGCAATGGCTTCTTTAAGATCCGAAGACTGGCTGGGAAGCCTATATCGCAGATGACAATGGCAGTCAGGTAGCACCTGCAGAACGCCTTACCAATGATGTCTATCACTTTGATACAAAGGATCACGTCTTTGAAAAAGCTGACAGATTCACAGAACGTCAGAAAGAAAAAGAAGCACAGGCTGCAAAAACAGAGAAAACAGGAAAAGAACAGCCAGATCAGAAACCGAAAACAAAGAAACATGATATGGAACTTTAATAAAAAATAATCATCACGTCAACTAATAAAAAGCCCTGCGGCATAAACACAATGTCGTGGGGCGTTTTTGGAAAGGAGTATTATGACAGAACAAAACAAGACTACTACTATTCCACTGCCGGTCCAGGGAAAAGATATGGACAGCATTATGCAGTCACTGGAATCCGGTGTGGAAGAACTTTTTACAAGTAACCGCTATCAGGAATTTCTTAAAACCATGGCAAAGTTTCACAATTATTCCTTTAATAATACAATGCTGATCGCCATGCAACGACCGGATGCCACACTTGTTACCAGTTACAAAAACTGGCAGTCCATGGGTAGACAGGTCATGAAAGGGGAAAAAGGAATTACAATCATTGCACCGGCACCATATAAGAAAATGAAGGAAAAAGAGGTTCTGGATGAAAATCAGCGACCGATCATGGGAACTGATGGAAAACCTAAGACTGAACAGGTGGAAGTTACAGTTCCGCATTTTAAAGCAGTTACCGTCTTTGATATTGCTCAGACATCCGGGGAACCAATCCAGACACTGGCACCGGAATTACTGACTGCAGCTGTACAGAATTTTGATTCTTTCATGCAGGCTATTCAGAAAATATCCCCAGTGCAGATACGATTCGATGAGATCGATGGCAATGCCAATGGATATTATCACAATGCAGATAAGGAGATCGTGATCAAAAAAGGACTCAGTGAAAGCCAGACCTTAAAGACTGCTATTCATGAAACCGCCCATGCTAAACTGCATATGGGCTATGGGTATTCATGACAAGAAGTTGATTTTTGTCATAAGACGAATTCTCAAAGCACCTATCAAACTGGAGGACGGGACTTTTATCACGCCCGACAAAGGAACCCCACAGGGAGGTATCATATCGCCACTCCTGGCTAATATCGTGCTTAACGAATTAGACCACTGGGTGGAAAGTCAATGGCAATGGTGTCCGATTTGCAAACGGAATACCAGACCCGACAATGGCTATCGACAGGCTAAGAAATCTAACCTGAAGGAAATGTTCATTGTCCGCTATGCAGATGATTTTCGAATCTTTTGCAGGACTAAGGACTCTGCTGAACGCACCAAATGTGCAGTCACTCTGTGGCTGAAAGAAAGGCTCAAACTGGAAATTTCTGAAAAGAAAACGAGGATTGTAAATGTAAGAAATCATTATTCTGATTTTCTCGGATTCAAAATGAAAGTGCACAGGAAGGGCAACAAACTCGTGGTTATATCTCATATCGCAGATAAAAATCTGGAGCACAAAAGGGAGAAGCTAAAAGAACAGGCAAAGAGAATTGCTCACCCTCGCAAAATATATGGCGAACAGGGTGAAATCAGACTCTATAACAGTATGGTCACTGGCATGCAGAATTACTACTGTATTGCCACACATGTTAATCATGATTGTGCTTCCCTTAACCGCACAGTCATGACCTTGCTGACAAACAGGCTTAGCACTCGCACAGGCAACCGCCTTGTGAAAACAGGGCGAGAGCTTACGGAGTTTGAAAAAGCCCGTTTTGGTAAATCCAAAATGATGCGATATGTCGCTGGTACGAATGAGCCCGTGTATCCAATAGGATACACACAGCACAAAAATCCGCTTTTCCGTAAGAAGAGCTGGAATTATTACACTCCCGAAGGACGTGAAGTGTCGTCTCGCAAAATAAAGTTCCTGTCTCCTGCACAAAAACAGCGAATTATTATATCAGTTCCATAATGATGTCTCTTTGTACGTGCCTGTAATTACGGCGCGCTTTTT
>NZ_JBQHUC010000048.1:0-13858 GCF_052065395.1 Bariatricus sp. HCP28S3_F11
GGAAGGTGCTCTGAGACTTTTTTCTTTCTGTAAACTGATGACAGTATACAGAACAATCCAGAGACACGCAAGCTAATCATTATTACGCTATTTTAAGAGGTCAATAACAATCTGGTATCCGATTACTTTCCTCAAATTAATATTCTTTACACTATTAAAAATATTAACATCCATTACATCACTGGTTTTTCGAAACTGCGCAATCAGTTTCTTCATCTCATCTCTCTTAGATCCTCTTCCGCCTCCGCAACTTACACAATTTTCTGTAAAACGACAGGCGCATTGAATAAAATATAATCCATTGGAATCCCTCCAGGATTGAATTGCGTCTTCCCTCACGAGGTACAATGGACGTATTAATTCCATTCCTTCAAAATTCTGACTATGAAGTTTTGGCAACATAGTTTCAATCTTTCCACTGTACAGCATGCCCATCAGGATTGTCTCGATTACATCATCAAAATGGTGTCCCAGAGCAATCTTATTACATCCCAGCTCCTTTGCCTTTGAATACAAATATCCTCTTCGCATCCTTGCGCAAAGATAGCACGGATTCCTATCAATAGTTGCCACCGTATCAAAAATATTTGTCTCAAATACAGTAAGCGGTATACCAAGAAGTTTTGCATTATCTTGAATTATTTTCCAGTTATCTTTATTATATCCAGGATTCATAATCAAGAATGTTGCATCAAAATTGATCTCGCCATGTTTTTTCAGTTCTTGTATTAATTTTGCAAGAAGCATGGAATCCTTACCTCCAGAAATACAGACTGCCACCCGATCCCCTTCCTGAATCAATTGATATTCATTCAAAGCCTTGGTAAAAGCCCGCCAGATTGTTCGCCGATATTTTTTGATAATGCTGCGTTCGATCTCTTCTTTCTTCTTCTCTTTTTCTTTCTGAGAATCCTCCTGCATGAATCTGGATAGAGACAAACGCAAGTAAGCACGATAGCCACCCTCCACATTAACTGCACGATAGCCCTCATTCACCAGTTCTTGTACATATTCCTGACTTCTGTCCCCAGTATGACAGATCAGATAGATGGTTTTGGTCACGTCCAGTTCCTTTTTATGTGCTTCCCATTCATCCATCGGGATATTCACTGCTCCCGGGAACGTTCCCCTTTGAAACTGCTCATTTGGACGAATATCTACAACAATCCTTTGATTAGATTCTATCTTCTCTAGTTCTTCTACTGTAATTTCCCACATAATTCTAATCCTCATAATTTCTAGCAAGGTTTTTTATCACTTCTCCACTAGGATCAGTCCGACGACTATCGGGACAACTGCCACACTGCCTGAAAGGTCTCTTCTCTCGATATATTTATGCTGTTCTTCCGATGAACAGTTGAAATGAGTTCTGCAGCTAATGGACATATCCTCCAGCAGTCGTCTCGGATTTTCCTCAGAACACACGACTTTCAGTTTTCTTATGCCATGTTTCTTCAGTTCCCGCCTCATGACCTTTGCCAGAGGACACATCCTAGTCTGACAGATATTAGCAATGCAGAATACACTTGCATCCAGCTGATTACCGGAACATTTTTCTTTTGGGTCTGCTTGAACTCATATCTGAGAGAATGTATTAGTTCTTACAACAGCTTTTATCGTGACCTTTTTCCTTTGCATTTTTATGGCACGCATATTACCATCTAATCCCTATCAAGTCAATAGGTTTATCATGTTAATGTGGCACATTTCAACGAATATCTCTTTACACCAATTCGTGATATGTCCTAATACACTTCAGTACTTCAATTCTCAACTCCTGATACAAATCCTCATCAAATCTTCCATTAATCAAAGAGTTTTTTATTAATAGAGGCCGAAACATTTCCAGTATCTGCAATATTGCCTCCTGATCTCCCATCTGTGCTCGAAATAGCACCTCCTCAAAATTCATGATTTTTCACCTCCCATCCATTTTCTAATCTTACGGATTGCATAATAATAAATTCCTTTCACCTTGTAAGGTGGCAAACCATTAATCTGGCTTATATCATCAAACGTCCGTTCTTCAAACACATGCTGATAGATCAGTTTTCTCTCATCCTCGCGCAATAAGAGTAATGCCTCGACAAGTTTTTGATCCCTCATCTCGTCCCATTCAGGATAGCACCCATCTACCTCTCTCATTAACAGTTCTTCACGATATTCCATCTCCAGACTCTCTTCTACCAAAATGCTATTTTCTTCCATTATCAGATTCTCTGCCGGCATTTCATTACTGTTAATCCTCAGCATTTTTCTCAAATAATTTTGTCTGGTTCCCCGGATCTGTGCCAGTATGTATGCAGTAAATTGGTTTTTTATTTTCGAACCAGTATAAGTATGTTCATCCATTTATTTATCCTCCTGTATTCTGATTTCATTTTTCTTTTGAAATCCCAGAAGGCGGGGACCGACACCGAATTCCATTGTTCGATAATATTCGACAAACAAAAAGAAAGTCGAATTGGCTATTACCTAATTCGACTTTCCATATTATCCATACTATTTTATGTGCTAAACCACATGTTATTAACGCATATTCCGCATACTCACCAGAAGGGTGTTCCACATATTGGTATAAGATTTTTTTAATAAATTCTTGCTATGTCTATACCGATCTGTGTAACTCAATCAGACTCTTCTCCCAAATAACATTCTTATTCTCTATTCACTTCACGCATTATATCGCTCTAGTTCACGCAGCATAACACATTTCATATACTGCCGAACTAGAGTAAAATATATGCATTAAGTGAGGTGATGAAAATGATGGTTAAGAAATTGCTCGGAGATCTGGTCAAAGAAGAGCGCCTTCGCAGAAATCTTTCACAGAATACTCTAGCTGAGAATGTGCACGTTTCGCTACGCACAATATCCGATATTGAAAACTATAATGCTAACCCCAGACTTGAAACTCTGAGTCTATTAGCCAAATACTTGAATATTTCGCTTGATTCCGTCATCTTCCACGACAATCCACCTGCAGATCCTTATATCGAACAGATCATTTATGAATTAAATGATTGTACAGATGAAGAAAAACAACTGGCTTTACATACGCTCCGTGGACTCCTTGAAGGTCTCCGAAAACAAAAGTAATTCTTTTCATTCTCCACTTCACCATTGTTTGATTATAGAATGGCCATTTATGAGCGACTTATGAGCCAGTTATGAATGACTTATGAATTGAAAAACTTTTCGACAAAATTCGAAGCAGCCCAATCAAGGGCTGCTTCTTTTCTATATACCTCGGAATGCATCCAATGCATTTGAAATATTTCTTATAATATGATCATCAAGAACAATCGGTTCCTCTTCTGAACCAGACAGATCCATGACTTTCTCATCCGGAGCTGCCCTTTCTTCAGTGACATATTTCTTTTCCGAGATTGCTTCTTGAATCTCTTTCTTTACAATTGTTTTAATCAATGGCAGTAGGAAAGACTTGTCCGGATTCAAAGAATCAGTTTCTTTTCCCTCGCCAAGATAATGAAGTACTGCGCTGGCAATGAAATCCGCCTTATCTTCCGTATTATTTAAAATCTCAACGACTTTTTGATGGGAAGCATTATTCTTCTTAAATCCAATCGTGAATTTATTGGGGTTCTTTTTTGTCACAACAATCACTTCCCATTCTATTTGCTGCTTTCATACATACGATACAGAAGATCATACCCTTTTGCATTGGCACGTAGGTCATCAATGAACAGATAACGTCCCAAACGGTCTGATTTCTCTAAAAATCGCCTGAGCAGAATAGAGCCGCCGCCAATGAAAACGGTATAAGCAGATTTCGTATCCACACCTCGTTCACGAATACTATTCAGAAGATCTGTGACATAGTCCTGTACCATATTCTCAACCGCCCGGACTACATACTCATCATAAAACTCTGTTTTCCCACGAATGATACTTTCCACATCTATTTCTTCCAGCAGCATGTCATATTCACTGTTGACTTTGGAAATGATCTCATTACACATAGTAATGATGCCCTTTTCCAATGAATCACAGTAATCCATATCTGGCTTTCCTCTTCTTAATAGCAGATAATCTGTTGTAAATCCCCCAATATCAATTCCTACTGCTTTCGGGGCTTCCCCAATCTTATCCATTTTTGTCATCATGGCAGCTAAATCCTGCACAAAAGCCCTCACATCTTTCATACACAGATGATATTCCTTTCCACAGTATTCCACCTGAAACACTTTTCCATCACCCTTAAAATATTTTTCATACCTGTCATACAGCTCCTTGTAATGCTTTGGCGGAAGTCCGATTGGAAGTTCAATCTGAATCACATCATCTGGCTGAATTTGTGTCTTGTCTTCCAATTCCATAGCAATTGCAAATAATGTAAGCACAAAAAATCGGGAGTCTGAAGTCTTATCCCTTTGATATGGGATACGGCGTTCGCTGAGCGTATAATACTTGTCCTGATACCGCAGATATACCTCGCCCCTAGCAGGCTTCTTATCCATTTCTGTCAGTCCTGTCGTGAATACATGATTACAGGTCTTCATATTACGGTTGCCCTGATCTACGGCTACTCTTAATTTCTTAATCATAAATGATCACTCCTTTTTTTCTTTCTACTTACTCTGTACGTACTACCTACGTAAAACGCAACCACACCCTCAAAAAATGTGAAAAGGCACCAGCAATAGCTGCCGATGCCTTCATTCATTATACATCTTTATGTTCCTCTCCAGTTTTCCATGCACCAGGTATCGATAATTTCGATCCGAGTTGACACAGGTAGAAAGCGTAACGATATGATCCGTATCCGTAACTTCCGTTCCTGTATCATAGGCAGCGTAGGATATAATCTTTTCCAAAAAGTCTTGATAATCTTCCAGTTCTGGAAATCGGTAAGTGAAACCCACACTTCCTGTCATTCCCGCATAGCTGGATACGATCCGGTACTCTAAGATGCCGTCCGGAAGATAGATATAAAAGCAAGGATACTTCTCAAATAACGATTTTTCCTGATATCTGTCCAACGTTCCGAACATACTTCCATTCTTCATATTATGCCCATACACAATCGTATTACTGTCCGTAAACTCCGGCTGGTTATGATAGTCGATAAAGATACTGCCATTCTTGTTTTCCTTCCCATCAAACATATGATGCAGATAGTAAGAATTGTCCTTTCCCTGCACAACCGGATAACTAATGTCCAGTGCCGGTATCTGGATCCATGCTACCACATCCGGATTCTGAGCCTTTAATCCTTCAAAATCTACCTGAAGGAACGTAAATCCTGAATCATCTTCTGGATCCGGATCATTTTTACCCTGCTCATCTGTTTCTGGATCCTGTACGTACTCCATAATTTCTTCATACGTACGATCGCCTTTCTGATACTCCAGAAAAATTCCTATTAATTTGCCTACGGCAAATATAAATATAATGAACGATGCAATCATCATAAACAGTAGTGGTACATTTCTTTTGCCTTTCATAAATCTTCTCCTTTCAAGAAAGACCAGAGCAGAATACTCCGGTCCTCCAGTTTCTATAATCTTTGAGACATTTTATCTGTCTGATTTATGTACAAATCATAATATAGATCATCAATTCCTTTGATTTGTCCACGCCATTCTTTGTTTTCATCCGTATTCCAAAGCATGCGCTTCACCGGTAATGAGCATTCCCTGCAAAGTTCGTACAGTTTCCTGCACCCACTTTGAATGATTTCCCTTTTTTTTACCTTATAAGGACACTCTCCAATCCTGTTACTCTGCGTGCATTCGCTGCATTTACTATACTGTCTATCACAGACAACCGGCATCTTCTTGTCCATGTCATAAGTCTCATACACAAGCTGAAGATTTCTTTTGGAAAGGCTCTCCAAAATTGGGCGAAGATTCCGCTGTTGGTTCACTCCGGGCATACATAAGAACGTAGCTCCGGATAGATAATGAGCAATGGTTCCTTTTAAAGCGCCTTCTGTCACATACACTTCTTTCGCATCCAAATTCCCGATTACATGAACCGGGCTGCCAGATGAGACTCCATATTGGTAATTTACACTAGAAAACCAGATATACTTTCTGGAATCTGTCACATGATCCAGCCGGATCTGAAATCCCTGGATCAGACCTTCCATGGAAAGAATCGGGATCAGGAATCCGGAATTCTTTGCTGAAAAATGAATCGTCCATTTTCCATCCTGATCCTGATAAAATCCCGGCACTCCCTCTACCATACATCCTTTTTCCTGTAGTTTCCTGGTCAGACTTTTTAATCCAAAGAGAGGAACGCTCCGATATCTTTGCATCTCGATCTGCTCGTCCGTAAGCCCTCTCGCCAGCAAGTCTTCCCTGTGCTTTTCTGATAACGTAAGATAGGAAAGCAGCATGGAATAGGTATGGTTGATTTCCGCATCCGATGCACGGTCACTATTTTCGGGAATCTCAGGCTCCGGCTTTTTCTCCGGAATCTTATAATCATCCCGGTATTGTCCCAGGTTTAATGCCTCCCGGATCTGCCGATTTGCTTCTGCCTTGGAGAGTCCATATAATTTGGCGTATAAATCCAACATTCCCCCCTGCTCATTGCAATAATTACAACGGAAGACGTTTTTCCTGATATTGACATTCATCTTTCCCGTTTTATGGTTGCAGAAAGGACAGTCCACATCATAGGAACTGGGATTTTTCCGACGCACCTGCAGATTCAGTACACGCACCACATCGCGGATATCGTAATCAAACCCTGACATGTCATACATCCATATTCAAGCCTCCTTTCCCCTGCAGCCAGATAGCTGACTGTGGGTCTTAACAGGCAGAATCCACTATCCTGCCATTGGTAATGCTTTATTTAACAAAAATTTAGCTGCAGCCGGAACCGCATTGTTATTTCCGGAATAACTTCTGGCAAACCAGTCCAGACTTTGCGGACTTTCTTTTGCCACCTGGCCCATAGTCTTGCCGCCATATTTCCCTTTGCCCGGAATCTCAACCTGCACCGCCTGCTCATAAGTCATATGCTGCAGAAGTTCTTCTACCGGTAGGGAACCGTCTAGCGCAATTCCCACTGTACCTGTCGCCATGGAATTCATTCCCGGCTGCTGGCCATAGGTATTTTGCATGGATGGCTGACCGATGATGGAGCCATTTGCCTGTGCCTGTTGGAAGAACTGTCCCATCATGCCAGACTGTAGCTGCATCGGCGGAATGGAACCACCCGTCATCTGCCTTTCAGGCTGTTGATACGTATTTTCAGTCGATTGATAATCAGCCCGATTCCCGCTATAAGGACTCTGCACAGTTCCTGAATTTTGAGATGACTGCGGAATCTGAATCCCGGCATCCACCTGTTCCGGATCATTTTCTTCACCTACATCCGCAAACTGAAGTCCAAACCCGGCATCTGACAGTGCCCGTCCGACAGCAGCCGTTTCCGCAAGTTCCAGAAATTTCGCTCCAAAATTCGGATCCTCTGACCGGAATTTCTGTGAAAACGCATTAGCAATAAAGTTATCCTCTGCGTCACACTTATCCAGATAAATTCTCGCTTCCACCAAAGCTGCATTTTCTGAAAAACTGCGGACAATACTAATAATCTTTCCCATGGGATATACCAGACGGAACCAGAGTTTCCGGTATTTCACATCCAGATACAGCTGGTCTTCCTGTCCTTCCTTTTCCAGTCTTCTTGCAAGTTCCACAGGATTAAATCCTTCCACCCGGTTGAGTGCTGCAACAGCTTCTGATTTGTCATATAAGATTGATTTCATTCGTTCTGCTCCTTTCGATTTCTGTTCAAAATAAAAGCAGACGAAAACCCTACATAGAGTAATAGTCTGCATTTCTCTGAGATTGTAATATTTCTTCAAATTTTCATACTGCAAGTTTTAACTGTTCTATTTCCTGCGCAGGCTTATTCCGGCTTTGATACTGGTCATAATAGCTACAGATTCTCTCTGCAAGCACTGTATTTCTCTTTCCACTGTCATCAGTATGAATCGCCTGACATACTGCGTTCCAATCCCCGACCAGATACACTTTGGACTTTGCCCTGGTAACTGCAGTATAGAGAATATTGCGTTTCAGCATAACATAGAATGCCTTCACCCATGGAATTATTACCACCGGGCACTCTGATCCCTGTGATTTGTGAACCGTAATCGCATTTGCATGTTCAATCATTTCCATCTGCTCCAGCTCATACTCTATCATCCGGTTCTCCGTAAATTGGATACTGATCTTGGGGTTGCCTTCCTCGTCTTCATAAAAATCCAGAATGGTTCCCATATCTCCGTTGCTGATAAGAGCAGTATTTTTATTCTGTATGATCTTATCCCCAACCCGAAATACGTCTTTTCCAATCACAAGTTCCTTCTTTCCACTGACTGGTGGATTGATGATATCCTCCAGTGTGCGGTTCAGTTCCACCACACCAGCTGCAGTTCTTACCCGGAAAGGTGTCAGGATCTGCACCTTGTCGTGACCATTTCGGATGACTTCCTCCTGATAGAGTCTCTTTACGGTATCTGCAGTTTCTTCTGTCCCTTTGCAGGGCACAAACACAAAATCATCACCCAGAATCAGGTTGGTTTTTCCCTCCTGCATCAGCTTTGCATTCACTGGTATGTTGCTTGTGGCACCCTGACGATACACAAGGTCAAGCATTGTGACCGGTATCAGCCCACATTGGATAAGCTGACAAAATACATCACCGGCTCCCACCGAAGGAAGCTGGTCCACATCCCCCACGAGAAGGATTCTTGTATTTCCTTTGACTCTCTGGAAGAATTCATAAGCCAGCCGCATATCCACCATGGATGTTTCATCCACATTGACAAACCCTGCCTCCAGATAGGCAAACTCAGCCGTATAATCTTCTCCCAGAAGCCCCATTGCCATATGCATGGTCGAGGCGTTCTGGTTACCCGTACTTTCTGCCATCCGTCTTGCAGCTCTGCCGGTCGGTGCCATTAACTGCACTTCAGACTTACATTTCATGCCATGGATATAGAGGATCACCTTTAAAACAGTTGTCTTTCCGGTACCCGGACCTCCTGTAATGATGCTGATGGGATTCGCAAACACCATCCGGACCGCCTGTTTCTGCTTTTCTGACAGTGTAATTCTCAGAACTTTCTGCGCCTGTACAAGTTCAGTCTCCACATCAAGCGATTCCATAGGATAAAGAATCCGCCTTGCTATCATGGCTGCGGTCTGCTCCTCTGCTTCAAACTGGCGGAAGGTATAAACCTTTTCATCATCCAACACAATGCTGTTCTGCATAACCAGACGGTAGAGTACATTGCTCACATCCTGAACGGTCACTGCCTGAAAAGTCAGATCTTTATTCAACACTTCCAGTACCTGTTCTGTTAGAATCTCCTGTTCCAGATAAAGATGCCCTTCCTTCATAGCCTCACTTAGCACGTAACTGATGCACCCTGAAATACGCATGGGATCATTCAGAGTCTTTCCGAGTGCCCTGCCAATGTTATCCACTGTCAGGAATCCAAATCCCTTGACTGCACATAACATATATGGGCGTTTCCGGATGATATCCACGGATTCATCTTTAAATGTCTGTAGGATCAGATTCACTTTCTTTGGTGTCACTTTGTAAGGAGCCAGAAAGGTCATCAGCTCCCGAAACACCTGGTTCTTCCCAAAGGAATCCATAATCCCACGGAGTTTCTTTTCTGAAATTCCTGGAATCGAAAGCAGTTTCTCCGGTGTTTTCTCAATGACTTCCAGCGTATCCAGACCAAATTGACGATAGATGGCTTCCGCTGTCCTCTGTCTGACGCCTTTTATTGCACCAGATGCTAAATATCCTATGATTCCTTCTTTCGTCCTTGGAACAATTTCCATAAAGGATTCCACTTTATACTGTAGACCATGACTTCCGTTTTCCCAAGATCCTTCCATTTCCAGTTCAATCTGATCTGTAAGAGGCAAATTGTATCCAACGGCAGTAAACCCAATCATCTTTCGGGATGCCAGATACCGGTCCCTGGCTGACAATGGTACGGACGTATCCTGGGTACAATAGAGTGCCACAGTAAAACCATTTCCTTCATTCATATAGATCTTATTCACATATCTGCATCGCATCTTCCACATCCCTCCAGTTTGAATTTGAAAACATTATGCAGCCTCCTTCTTTATACGAAATGTCCTGCTCTCAGTTGTCTTCGCATATTCTTCATAAATATCAGGATGCTGAATCTTCAGCTTCTCCATCTGCGCTTTTCCGATCTGTGTACGTTTTGTAGGATTATACGTAATCCGGTAACAATTCGTACCATCCTTTAAAATAGCTTTGCATCTGGCTCCTAACTGCTCCACAAAAGGGACGCTGATCGCACGCTGCTCCGATTCGATCTCTTTTTTTCTTTTTTCAATTTGGGATTTTTCTTCTGCTAAAGCAAGATATCTTTCAAGATTTTTAGATTCCAGACATGATAATTCGATTTCCGGGAGACTAATGTCCGCATATCCCACAGATCTCCGAATACTATCTAAAATGAGGTCTGTCTTTCCGTTATACGGTGGTTCCACATGTTTTTCAACATATTCCTCCCAGAAGAATACTTCCTGTTCTATGATGTCTTCTTCATCCATCAGATCACGCTCCAGATAGCGGAATACAAATTCGTCTTCATTATTCCCATACAGACATGCAATATAAGCTTTCTGCATGTTCATGACCGACAGATAATGTTTGACCTGGAGCACATAATTATCCGGAATTGCATCATCATCCCATTTCTTACTTGCATTGTAATTACAGGTCTTACATTCAAGAATTCCGTATGTACCATCGGGAAATAAAATAAAAAAATCCACATCTGCAAGCATGAACGGATACAGGGGATGCCGGAACATTTTTCTTACCGGAAATACCTTCAGTCCTGTCTTTCTGACAAAAATCTCTGCTACAAGATCTTCCAGCCGATGTCCGACTTCCTTTGCAACCCAGTTACTTTCTTCTTCCTTCGGGATAGCAGGCAGTATTCCCACCTTGTTGTTATATAGATCCCGGATCGTCGCAAACGGGGAGATTCCCATGATGGCGGCTACATCGCTGCCGCCAATTCCCTTTTTACGGTAATCAAGCCATTCCTCTCTCGTAAGTTCACTGATATCCACTACAATCTCCGGTTCATAATTCAAATTCAGTCCTGTCATTCTTTATTCCCTCCTTCTGATTTTTCTTATTACCTTACCATTTGATTGCTCCACCTACATCAAACTCTTTCCAGTCTAAAGCCAATGCACGGGTAATCTGTTCTTCCAGATTAATGATTGCTGCTCCCTGCATCCCTTCACAGGCTGCAAAAAACGATGCTTCGTTCATTGCAAAATAAAGGTCATGTGCAGTACAGGGTCCGTTTCCTTTCTGGAACTCGAACATTTCCGCCACATCATTGATCAATTTTTTTCGGATTCCCAGGCGTTTCATCAATAAACGAATACAATTCAGCGGATGACGGATTTCAATATCCATCAATTTTGTTATATCTGAAATCGCATCCTGATATCTGGAACAGAGCATTCTTAAATTTGCCAGAAACTGTGTCATATCAGCACCGCCGGTATGCGCCAGTTTAATTGGACTGCCAAGACTGATCGTCCTGCCACTGCTGGAGCAGGTCAGCATCGGATACAGATTTGCACCGCTTACTGCAACATCTGATGTCGTAAGCCTTACAGCGGGTGCAATGATATTATCGCTGATGCCATGATCACTTAAAGCCTCCCTGTAAGTATCCAGAAGTTCCTGATTTCCACCAAGTTCCCACATTGCGGAAACAATGGAATGATCGAACATTCCGGAACCTTCCACGTAACTGTTTCCCGGAAAATTGGTATTCAGAAACTGCATGGTCATTTCAAATACTGCCCGCATATCCAATATGCTGTAATCGTGGTGATCTCCGCCGTGAACTGCAGATACTTTTCCATCTGCAATCTTAATCAGAGCATCCCCTTTCGCTACCTTCAGGCAATAATTCACTACCTTCGTATAATTTGCTGTTTCCAGTTTCCTAAGCCCCGAGCCAGAAATTCCTGCCCGATCCAGAATTGTCCGGATTGCACAGGTACGCACCGGATAGGTCTCACCCTTAATTTTTAAGGCAAGCTGGGTATTATTCTCAGTATCCTCCAGAATCTCCTCCCAATTCTTTCCTACTGTGTCCTTCATTTTACCCGCTTCCTGAATAGCCGGAACCAGTCGCAGTGTTCTTGTAGGCTTACGGATCCAGGATGATTCTTTTGCTCTCTGTGCCAAAAATTCCAGCATCTCCTTTGGGTCTGCAAACGTCGTCTGATACGCATCTGCAAAAATTCTTGTTTCATTCATGTGTCTTTCCACCTTTCTTAAAATAAGTTTTATCCATAAACAGCTCAAAGCTGATTGTGGCTGCTCCATCTGCCATTAAACAAAAAAAAGGAATGAAAAGAGTATTTCTCCATTCATTCCTAAATCTCTGGTATTTTACCTAATAAAACAAAAAGCATCACTACTGCGATACACACCGCATAGTGACACTTTATACAAACATAAACAGCTTATGCCAGACAGGAAGTTTTTGTCTGCCTGTTGATTCCGGGATTCGCACAATCCCAGAACTTCCCTACAAGGGAATGCATAAAAAATAAACTATATCAGTATAGTAGCACAAGATATTGTTTGTGTCAATTCTATATATACTATATATTGTTTTCTGTGATAAAAACAATATGCTCACCCAGGAATTCTTTACATGTTTGTTTTACCTTTCCGTACTGCTCACTGTCTTTCTTAGCAGCTCCTGCACACAATGCAGAAAGGGGACATCCCTCACAGTTATTCTGCAAGGCTTCTTTAATCCATTTGATTTCCTGTTCTGTTCCGATTACTTTCATCTGACTCACCTCTATTACATCATACCCCGAAATCATATAAGCAACACATTTTTTATCTTGCTTTTTACGTCTGTAACACGCCAAAAGCTCACCATTTTACTTGATGTAATGTATTGTATCCGTAAATTACGGTTACAATCAATAATATTGTTCTTTATATCCTTAATACACCTATTTTAATCCGCAATTTCACTTTCGTAAATAGTTTAAAATGAAGGAAAATGGAGGTGTGACAGATGGATGAAAAATTTATTGCAGAACGCATTACCGAACTGCGCTTAAAAAAAGATATTTCGGAATACCAGATGAGTCTTGATCTTGGTAAAAATAAAAGTTACATCCAGAATATCAGTTCCGGACGTTCTCTGCCTTCCATGAGCCAGTTCTATGAAATTTGCCGCTATTTTGAAATCACACCTCAGGAATTCTTTGATGAAAGGCTTCATGATCTGCCTCTGTATCAAAAAGCCAATGAATTATTAAAGCAATTGGACGAAGACGATATGCTGGCCATCCTCTCTATTCTCAAACGATTAACTGAAAAACATTCTTAATGTCTTATCGGCTGCCTGTATTATGGCAGCTTTTTTTCTGCTTTTTTTCCAATATTTAAAATTCCATGACTATTTCTAAGTAAATGGGCAAGACCCAAGTTGTACTTTGATAATTACATACACCTCTCAGGAGATTGATATAGGTGCTGCAGATAGTGCTTGCGTTTATTGCGTGCCTGCAGCTTTAAGATTACATAGTAACGCCTTATACGTGGCCGGAAAGGGCGCAGGAACTGGCTTCTGGGAGATTTACACCATTTTTCGTCAGGCTATTTTACAATAGTAAAATTACTCTAAACTTGATATAATTCTTAAGGAAAGTATCAGATTCAGAGCAGATAATAAAAGAGCAGTTCTGGAAAAAATAGAACTGCTCTGAATGTGATTCTTTCTTATTGTACCAAGTCGCGGACG
>NZ_JBQHUC010000049.1:0-13433 GCF_052065395.1 Bariatricus sp. HCP28S3_F11
CTTGAATTTCCTGGCAGGGATCGCAGAATAACCAATAGTAATTAATCAACCTGCTGAGCTTTGCTCAGTTTGAAGCGGAATGGCGCTCCGTTCCTCTGGAACGGATGCGCAATTCTTGCGGAATATGCATATCTCGAACCACAACACAAAAGTCACTCTTTATCTCTGTAACCAGGCCAAATATTGCAAATATAATTAAGAATAAATATATTGATGCTTTTGTATTTACCCAAACAATCATAAAATTTAATAATTGTAATATACTAGTAAAAACTATAACCCAAGCTCTATTTTTGTATTTTAAAGAGCTCTTTTTATATTTTTTCATTCTTAGTGTCCCTTTCTTAATACCCGTTTAATATGCTTCTACTTTTTTAGGTACCATCTCAACACCACCTTATTTAAACAATCTTCCCTTTTAATTCTCAATTCTTTTAACTTCATCCAGTTTACTTGGTAGTCTTTCCGACTGCCACGGAAGTCTGGTTGCCCCTGGAATCGGTAACACTCTTGCCCTATCTTCTGCCGGACGTGTCTGGCTTTCGTCCATTCACATCCTCATTCTCTGCGGTGTATCTCCATAAATCTTTTTAAACGTTCTAAGAAAAATCTTATAATTACTGATCCCATGGGCTGCCATCAGATTGGTGATGGAGTCATTGGAATAAATCAGCTCATCATGAAAGCGCATAACACGGACAGCATTTAAATATTCCAGGAAGGTCTGTCCCGTATATTTTTTGAAAATCCTGCAGAAGTATTCCCGGCTCAGTCCCAGATTTCCGGCAGCTTCATCAAGTGTCAGCGGTTCCCGATAATGCTCTCCCACCCAATCCATTGTCTGGGTGAGCCGCAAAATATCACGGTGAGCCGCTTTCTGACCATCCGATGCCAGCCAGCAAGAATCATATCTGTAAAGACAGTACAAAAGATCATGAAGTCTGGCAGTAAAGAGAAGCGGATACCCATCCTCTTCCTTCTGGTAAATGTCCAGCATTTCCATCAGATAATGCGTTGGTGCGCAGGTCGAACCTTCCAGAGCAGTTCCGGCAGGAATCCATGTACCAAAATGGAGTACATCAAAATTTGGAAAGAACTGTTGAAGATATCGGGCGGAAATCTGAAGAAGAATATAACTGGTCGTATCTCCATGGGTACGGGTCATATGGATATCCTTGGAATTAATGATCAGGATATCACCTGCAGACAGTTCAAAAGTTTCTGCCTGAATAACCGCAGTCATCCCTCCGGAAACAATAAGAAGAATTTCCAGATATTCATGCCAGTGGGCCAAAATAGTGTGGGCCGGTTCCTGTACATAAGAAAAATGCACAGGCAACCGGCTGTTTTCACGGACCATTTCATAGGTATAAGCAGACATAATAGCATTCCCTCCTGTTTCTTCTCTATGGTATGTCAATTCTGACAATATTTTCTTTCTATATTTTAAGAAATAAATCAAAAAATATCAATATCAACCAAAAAATAGTCAAAAAAATGAATAGAAAAAAACACATATATACTTCATAATCAAGATATCTGAAAAATACAACCATGAAAATGATATATACGATCGGAGGGTTATTATGAAACTCAGAAAACGTCTGTTTCCAGGTACTACATCTGATGCTGTGACTGAGCGTGAGACAAAAAATCGCAAATTAGCCAGAAAGGCTGCTGCCGAAGGGTTCGTTCTTTTAAAGAATGATGAGCACTTTCTTCCTTTGCCGAAAGGAATCAGAATCGGACTTTACGGTGCCGGTGCGATCAAAACCATCAAGGGTGGCACCGGATCCGGTGATGTAAATGAACGTGACTGTGTAAATATTTATCAGGGTATGATAAATGCAGGCTATGAAGTAACCAGCAAAAAATGGCTAGATGACTATGATGCTCAGTATATTCAGGCAAGAGAAAACTGGAGAGATAAGATTTTCAAAAGCCTGCCGGAATATGACAATAATTTCTTTCGTGCCTACTCCGCAGCGCAGTTTCAGATGCCCTGCGGAAGTGCCATCGATGTAGAAGCTGCACGGGCAGATGGAGCTGACATCGCAATTTTTGTCCTGAGCCGAATTGCCGGTGAAAATGCAGACCGATCCGTGTCTGAAGGCGATTATCTGATCACAGCAGAAGAAAAATCACTGCTTACCCAGGTCTGTGAGGCTTATCAGGATGTAGTTCTGGTAATCAATACCGGCGGTCTTGTAGACCTTGGATTTACAGATGAATTTTCCAATATCCGTTCCATTCTGCAGTTTATGCAGGCCGGTCAGGAAGGTGGAAATGCATTTGCTGATGTGATCAGCGGCGATGTCACTCCTTCGGGAAAGATGACCGATACCTGGGCACTGACTTATGGAGATTATCCCAATGCTTCCTTCTTCAGCCATAACAGCGGCGATGTTTACAAGGAGGAATATAAAGAAGGAATTTATGTAGGATATCGCTATTTTGACACATTTGACGTACCGGTACGTTACTGCTTTGGCCATGGACTTTCCTACACGGAATTTGAGATGAATGCCGGAGATATCGCTGTAAATGGTATGGGAACGTCAAATCCAATGGTATCCGTCCACGTAAATGTAAAAAATGCAGGTGCCATATATTCCGGTAAAGAAGTTGCTCAGATCTACGTATCCTGCCCACAGGGCAAAATGGCAAAAGAATACCGCAGGCTTGCCGGTTTTGGAAAAACTCGTCTTCTGTCTCCCGGAGAGAGCCAGAGCCTGGAAATCTCCTTTTCCCTCTACCAGATGGCTTCCTACGACGAAGACCAGGCTGCATGGATTCTGGAAAAAGGAACCTATGGTATCTGGGTGGGAAATTCTCTTGACAGTGCCAGACTAATCGGTTCCCTGAAGCTGGATGAGGACGCGTGCATGGTACAGTGCGAACATATATGTGAGAAAAAGCAGGAACTGGAAGAGATGATTCCAGATATTTCAAAAATGAAAGAAAAAGAAGCTGCATGGCTTGCGATGACAGATAAGCTTCCGACAATCGAACTGGAGGCTTCCGATATTCCATCAGAAACCATTTCGTATTCCGGTATTCCGGATAAACTACCAGGTAAAGCAGGAGATATTACCGAAAGCCTGTCCCTGGATCAGCTTGTTGCCTTCGCAACGGGAGATGTAAATTCCGGACAGAGCGAATTTGGTTCCGCAGGACAGACCGTTCCGGGTGCAGCAGCTGAGACTGTTTCCATAGCAGCTAAGGATCCCTGGAATGTAGCCAGTATCGTGCTTGCAGATGGCCCCGCCGGTATTCGTCTGAAACAGACCTATCAGGTATTTGAAGGAAAAATTGAAGCCGGTGATCTGATGGAAGCACTGGAAGGTGGATTTTTTGCAGCTAAACGTGGAAAAAGAGGCACCACATATCACCAGTATTGTACTGCTATTTCTGTGGGAACCCTTCTTGCCCAGACATGGAACCTGCCGCTTATCAAAGAAATAGGCGAAATGATCGGACATGAAATGGAACTGTTTGAGGTAACTCTGTGGCTGGCACCAGGTATGAATATCCACAGGAATCCTCTTTGCGGTAGAAACTTTGAGTATTATTCAGAAGATCCGCTCCTTTCTGGTATGATGGCTTCCGCCATGACTCTTGGTGTACAGAAGGTAGCGGGATGCGGAACCACTATCAAGCATTTTGCATGCAACAACCAGGAAGATAACCGTATGGGATCTGACAGTGTGATTTCCGAAAGAACGCTTCGCGAAATCTACCTGAAAGGATTCGAAATCGCTGTGAAAAACTCTCAGCCAATGTCCATTATGACCTCCTATAATCTCATCAATGGTGTCCATGCCGCGAACTGCTATGATATTTGTACAAAAGCCGCCAGAGACGAATGGGGATTTGCAGGAGCGATCATGACAGACTGGACTACTACCACAGATTCCACTGCAGGCATTTGTACCGCTTCAGGATGTATGCGTGCCGGAAACGATATGGTTATGCCAGGAGATCCTGCTGACCACGAGAACATCCGCAAAGAACTGGATGAAGGAACTCTGGATATCCGCGAGCTGAAACGCTGCGTATGCAATACCATCCGGGTAGCACTTCAGTCTAACCAGTACGAGGACGCTGTAAGCTATCTGGATCAATTCGAAAATCTTGACACTTATATGACAGCCAAATAAAAGAAGCATAAATTTGCCCCGTCGGGGTCTGTGCAGTGAACTCTGTACAACTTCCGCCGGGGAATTTTATTTTTATTCTTTCATCCATGTTTTTGATGAAATTCTATACCGATGTAATGGGTGTTTCCAGCGGCCTGGTGGGATTGATGATGATGGTTGCGCGAATCGTTGATGCATTTACTGATGTGGCGAACAAAATAAAAATGTCCCATTTCTCATTCTCCTGCTCTTTTCTTATCACAATTCAAGCTTCCGGTTAGCGCTTTAAAAGGCTTTTTTCTACGCTCTCCCAAAGCCAACCGCCTCCTTGTGTTTCTGTCTTGATTATACTATAATCAAGGCAGAATTGCACATAGCAGATATAACTCTTAACACAACGAAAGAAAAGAGATGATTAAAAATGTACATATTTCTTATCGGCAGCATACTTGCCATCACACTGGCCTGGAAGTCTCATCACTTCTCCGATAATATCCAGCAGCAACTGCTCGTTTTTCTTGCTGTACTGTTCCCGCTCTCAGAGCTGGTCAAGCAGATTCTTTTGTTCATAAATAACGACTGTACCTATGACTGGTGGTATTTCCCATTCCAGCTTTGCAGCATCCCAATGTATCTGCTTCCTTTATACTGTCTTCTCTCTGAGAAATTCTTGGGTCTCCGCAAAGTACTGGCTAATTTTATAGTTGATTTCGGTCTTCTCGGAGGAATCTTCGCATTTGCCGATACCAGTGGCATGCACTATGATCTGCCTGTACTCACACTACACAGCTACCTCTGGCACTTTCTTCTAATCTATCTCGGTTTCTTTCTGATATTTACCCAAAGAAACAGTTCCCTTCCAAAGGATTTCCTGCTTCCGGGTACCCTCTTTCTTCTGTTAGTTGGAATTGCCACATTGCTGAATATGGCCTTACATACCAAAGGACTCATCAACATGTTTTACGTCAGTCCTTACTATCATATGCAGCAGATTGTCTTTGCGGATATCGCCCTAGTCACCGGGCAGACCGCCGGACGACTTATTTATCTTGCATCCGAACTGCTGGGAGCTTTTCTTATACACTTGGGCTCAGTAATGTTCCATCCGTTGAAATCGTAACGACCTGCCACGGAATGAATTTCCCGCTAGCCTGCAGCGCTTTCTTAGCGGCCATCACCAATCCTCCGCAGCAAGGCACTTCCATCCGCAGTACGGTAACACTGCAAATATCATTATTTGCAAAAATCTGTGTCAGTTTCCCGCTGTAATCCACCGAATCCAGCTTCGGGCAGCCGATCAGCGTGATCTTTCCGCGCATAAATTCTTCATGCACATTTGCATAGGCATATGCCGTACAATCCGCCGCAATCAGTATATTTGCACCGTCAAAATACGGCGCGTTTACCGGAACCAGTTTGATTTGGCACGGCCACTGGGCAAGTCTGGAAGTGCAGGAAACGGACCTTGCCATTTCATCTTTTTTCTTCTTATTCGCCAATACGGCCTGTTCATCATAAGCCGCCGCCTCACGTTCCACGAACGTAATTGCACCGGTCGGGCACTCCGGCAGACAATCCCCCAGCCCGTCACAGTAATCATCCCGAAGAAGTTTTGCCTTGCCATCCACCATGCCGATGGCCCCTTCATGACATGCGTTTGCACACGCACCGCATCCATTACATTTATCTTCATCAATTTGTATAATTCTTCTGATCATATTTTTTGTCCTCCTTGTGCTTCTGTTTGGATTATACTATAATCAAATCAAAAATTCGGTGGTTATAACCACAAAAGGAGAATTCATGGAGAAATTTTTATCACCTGTTTTTCAGGGAATTAATGATACTGAATGGCAGAAAATGCAGACTATCCAATGCATGCATCAGGCATCTTTCGCAAAAAATGCCGTCATTTTCCATGCAGGCTCAATGATATCCGATGCCGGTATCGTGATGCGTGGCAGTGTCAATATTGAAATCAATGATCTCTGGGGGAATCGCAGCATCCTGAGCAACGTTTCTGCCGGTCATATTTTTGCGGAAACTTATGCGCTCAGCCGGGAGCCTTTAATGGTAGACGTCGTATCTGCCGAAGACTGCGAGGTTCTGTTTCTGAATCTGAGTGCTCTTACAGATCCGCTGTATGCGAATGATTCCTGGCAAAGAAAGTTTATGAAAAACATCCTGAATGCCTGTGTACAGAAAAATCAGGTACTTTCAAACCGCATTTTCTGTACCACCCCCAAGTCAACACGTGCCCGCATCCTGACTTATCTTTCCTATCAGGCCGTTAAGGAAGGCAGAACTACGTTTCGAATTCCGTTTAATCGCCAGCAAATGGCAGATTATCTGAACCTGGATCGAAGCGCCCTCTCCAAGGAACTGGGACGTATGCGCGACGAAGGCATTCTGGAGTTTCGTAAAAATCAATTCACATTAACCGGGATTCAACTCTCACCGTAACACAAATACTTTGCTTTATTCCGGGTACCATACACTCTTTCCCGTAGATTTAGCATATTCAAATTCCGACGGTTACGGTCTTTCCTTCATATACCTTTCCCACATATCAGAATATCTTGTTCCCCATTCTACATTTGTGATAGTAGAGTAAGGAATCTTAAGTATATCATCATACCATACTCCATCTGCATCAAACGCCCTGAGAAATAGTTTATTCTTCTTCGCCTTGACAACTACGCCAATAGCAAACTCTCCATGAATTTCATCTTCCACAATAATAAATTGCTCCTTCGTTTTTAAGGAATCAAAAATTGTCCTCCAATCAGACAGATCAATATCCGGTGCCTTAATACCTCTTGTAATACCATATCGTTTATTAATCTCATTACATTTATTAGTATTAACCTCAACTTTCTTAAGTTGTGACATTTTACGTATACAATAGCCATCTAATTGAAAATCTGCTTCAGTTTGTCCCAAAAAAAATTTTTTATTTACTTCATTTGGATAATAATAAAAAAAGTCCTCGCTATACGAAAAGGAACAGCGGCATAGCCCTATTTCAGTAATTGCTTTTGTAATAATTTCAATCTTCTTTCGCTTTTTCATGGTTCTTCCTCTTTCCCTGTCCTAATTAATTTATATTATACACCGTAACGCCCCCGATTCCAGTGCATTCGTTACGATTCAGGCTCTTTCTGTTGTCCCTTTCATTCCTTCTTTTGAAAAACAGCCAGCTTCATCAAAAGCCAGCCATTTTCCAAAAAAGCATCATTTCATATTATCTTTGCGCGTAGTCTATATGCCTGCATTACAGCCATGAGGATGTCTTCCAGTCAATCAGCTTATCACTATAACCTTACACATGGATTTCGGCACAATTCTATGCCTGAACAAAAGTTCTTTATACACTAAATACAGTTCAAGTCAAAAGAGTTATCAATTCATAATTTACGGTCCAGTAATGTAAAAACAATAAATATTGCCCCTGTTATCGGGAAGTTGAGTTTGAAGTTTTCATAATGTAGACACATTTTTACGATTACACGCATTATTATCGTTATGTTATGCTATTTCAATAAACGTAGTTGCATTTGAAACCTTGATCTGTGTATCCAGTTCCGCAAGAAGTGTACTCCGCTTTTCTTCCAAATCTGACAGTTTCTTCTTCACATCCAGCGGATCAACCAGCTCTGTCGTATTTTCCTTCACGCAATAAAGATATGCAATTATTCATACAATGTGTTACAATCATACTGTATCCTGTCTTTATAAATCATCAAATCACAATCAACGAAAGGGACACAACAAATGCCAAAACGCTTTGAACTATCAGAAAAGGGAATTATGGAAGCTCTGGAATTTCTTGGGGCTGAACTGCCCAGAAAGAAAGTATCTGAAAAAGATATCATCAAAACCAGACTTTTAGCAGAAGAATGCCTGTTTAAACTGGCAAAAGATGCAGCTGAGGGAACTACCTTCGAAATTTGGATTTGCTCTGTTTTAGGCAATGTAACCACAAAAATCAAATGTAAAGGAAAAGAAATCGATTTTTCGGATGCTCTGGCTCTCAGTGGAAATGATTTTAAGAATGCTTTTGATGAAGAAATGGATGACAGTGCCATCGAAACAATCCAGAATATGCTGTTAAAAGGATTTGCGGACAAATTCAAGATATCTCGTAAAAAAAATATGAATTACATAGATATTATCACGAAGAAAGATCCTCAGATGACACTATACATCACATTATCCGCAATTGTTCTGGCTGTTATAATCGGATTATTCATGTGTCTTTGCCTCAGCGAGACCATTTACAATGGATTTTGCAATAATGTACTGCAGCCTTTAAAAACCATTTATATGAATCTGCTTTCCATGATTGTAGGACCGGTTGTATTCTTTTCCATGATCACCTGTATGATGCAGTTCTCAGATATGCGCAGCTTCGGACGAATCGGCGGAAAAACCATGGGGATCTATACCTTTACCAGTGCAATTGCTGCCATTGCAGGAATCGGCATTTTTTATCTGATTCAGCCCGGCACAGAGGGAAGTTTTGTATCGATGATAACGTCGCAGGACACTCCGAACACTGCCATATCCTTTCTTGACACGATCATCGATATTTTCCCAAGCAATATTGTGGGATCTTTCTATGAAAACAATGTCCTTCAGATCTTACTCATGGGTTTGTTTATGGGTGTTGCGGCCAACTTGATCGGAGAAAAAGGAAAGGTACTTCAGAATTTCTTTGAAGCAATGAACGATATGTTTCTGGAAATGGTACTGCTGCTCGCAAAACTGATTCCGCTAATTACATTTTGTTCTGTTATGATTTTGATTCTGACCACCGGAACAGATGCACTGATATCTTTATTAGCGCTGATTGGAACACTGTTAGCAGGACTGGTTGTGATGGTTTTTACATACTCAATAATGATTGTACTCACAGCGAAAGTGAGCCCGTTCCCATTCCTGAAACGCTACATTCCGACCGCGCTGAATGTTTTTTCATTAAGTTCCTCCAGTGCATCCATGCCGCTGAATATGGATTTTTGTAAAAATATAGGAATTTCCCAACGTGTTTACTCTTTCACTATTCCATTTGGAGCCACCATCAATATGGATGGTGCAATGATAGCTCTAATGACGGGAGTTTTGTTCATGGCTAAAACATTCGGTGTAACGATCGACACAAGCCATATTATAATGTTAATTGTATCAGGCATGTTATTGTCCATGGCTTCGCCGGGAGTTCCGGGTGGTTCTCTGGTTGCCTGCACGGTTCTCCTGAAGCAAATGGGAGTGCCGATGGATTGCCTTCCTTTGGTCATGGTATATCTCACAGTGACAGATATGATCTGTACGGTATCCAACACCACCGGAGACGTTGCTGCCAGCGTGATCGTTGCAAGCACTGAAAAATTGCTTGACAAGAATAAATACTATCAGAAGAATTAAAACAGAACATCAAAAAATAAGAGCTATTTGATTTTTTACGAATCAAATAGCTCTTTTAATGATATTCTAGAAGTTTCACTGTATAACCCCTCTTTCTATTGATTTTGTCCAATTCAAATTATCTATTTCATTGGACCTACCTCCTGTTTTTTGAAGTTGTCTCTTCTTTTCTTTTGTTGAATTTATAATATCACTCTTTTATGATTATGTCAATATATTTTCCAAATATTTTTTAAATATAATTTAATTATCTGATTTTTTGCAATAAAAAGAGTCGCTTCGTAGATTATCAAAGATTACGCTGACAGCTATGCTCTGAAGCGTGATACTCTATGGCTTGTATATACCATCGGTTTGCAGGACGAAATCCGCATTTTGAATGCTCTGATCTGGGCCGCGTATTTACTCGTCATAATCGCTCCAACGATCATCATGCCAAATGTAATTCCCAGGCACAATCCTCCCAGGAAATTATCCGCCCGATCACTGAATACCAGAATCATATAAATGACAGCTGCGATAAATCCTCCGATAAACAACCAATGCATCCGCCATTTCAATGAGAAGATCCAAATCCGGCAGATTACTTCCCGTTTCCCTTAGTTAAAGATATTGTTGGGTATCTCAAGATGTGTCATTCGATTTTGCCGATAAAGCGGTAGAAGATTTCCACTTCCTGTTCCCGGCTTCCGTCCTCACTTTTGACCGCTTCATGGACAAGGATTTTTTCAATCAGCGTATTCAGAAGTTCAGCCGTCAATTCTGTGGGATTGACATACTGTTTCATCAGACCTATCCACTTTTCAGCGTCAACCGCTGTCTGGGCGGCGGTCTCCATCGCTTCGTGAAGCCGTTCAATTTTTACGTCCAATTCTCGCTGTTCGCCCTGATACTTTTCGGACAGCATATTGAAATTGTATTCTGTAATGCGTCCGGCAGACCAGTCCTCATACATTTTTGCAAACAGGGTGTCTACTTCTGCTTTGCGCTTTTCCGCCTTTTTCAGTTCGGCTGTCTGCCGCTTCCTTGCAGTATTGCGTTCCTTGTCGCTGGCGTTAAGTAGCCGTTTCAGAAGTTTGTCCCCATCCTGCTGTGCCAGCACAGACCAGTATTGCAGACGGGAAAGGACATAGGCGTAAAGCACATCATAGCGGATATAGTGCATGGAACACTGGTGCAATCCTTGCCCGTACTTGCTACAATGGTAGTGGGCATAGGGATTTTTGTTCTGGCTGTTCATACCATAGGCCAGCGACCAGCCGCAGTCCGCACATTTTACCAGCCCGGAAAATATCTGTGTTGTGCCGTTCTTCTGCCGTCTGCGCCTGTTGCAAATCTGCTCCTGTACTTGACGGAACACATCTTCGGAAATAATCGCTTCGTGGGTGTTCTCCACACGATACCATTCCTCTTTTGGCTTGCGTACTTTCTTCTTGTTTTTGAATGAAATGTTGGTCTGCTTATTGTGGACGCTGTGTCCGATATAGGTTTCCTCTTTCAGAATACTTTTCACCTGCGCTATCGTCCACGCATAGGCTTTTTCCTCCGGCGCTCCGGCATAGATATTTGCGAAAGTGCCGTATCTCTGGAAATTCAGCCAGCCGGGAGTAGGTACTTTTTCTTCGACCAAAATCCGTGTAATGCTGGCGGCTCCCCGGCCATGAACGGCAAGGTCAAAAATCTTTTCGATAATCCACCTTGTTTCCGGGTCAATCAGAAGATGGCCTTTCTTATCTGGGTCTTTGACATAGCCAAGCGGAGCATAGGCTCCATAGTGTGCGCCATTTGCGAACCGTGTCCGCATGGCCGCCTTTACCTTTTTGCTGGTCTGGCGGGCGTGCATTTCATTCAGAATGTTGAGGAATGGGGCAAGCTCATTCTCTCCGTTGATGGTGTCCACATTGTCATTGACAGCGATATAGCGGACGCCTTTGCTGGGAAAGTAGATTTCCGTGTACTGGCCGGTCAGAATGTAGTTTCTGCCTAAGCGGGATAAATCCTTCGTAACAACGCAGTTGATTTTCCCGTCCTCAATGTCATCAATCATTCTCTGAAAATCCGGCCTGTCAAAGTTCGTTCCAGACCATCCATCGTCGATATATTCATCTATGACATTCAGGCCATGCTCGGCGGCATATTGCCGGAGCATCATGCGTTGTGTCTGAATACTCCCGCTTTCTCCTTGCAGTTCATCGTCCCGGCTCAATCTCATATAAAGCGCCGTGTTGTAAATCGTAGTATTGTAAGGTTGTTTCACCGTAAAAATCCTCCTTCTAAAGAAACAACCCACGCTTACAATACTTTTGCTCTATGGCAATTATATCATAAGCGTGGGCGTGTTATCAATGATGGGCTATCAGGTTGAAGCGGCTTTTTCTGCGGTATGCCGCACCACATCTACAATCAGATCACCGAGGGGCTTCCCGCCTGCGGCGAAGTGTTCGGAGATTTTTATACGGTTGTTCCCACATACAAAATACTGCGTGCCGTTCTCTGCTTGTATAACCTGCCCTGTTCGGGGTGTAAAAATATCGCTTTCACTTTTTGCCATCCAGTGTCCTCCATATTCAGTTTTCAAGGTACAATGCCGCACAGAGGCGGCGAAAATTTCTGCTTATATCTATCACCTTTCCTTTACCGTGTGCCGCTGCTGACGTTTCAGTTCCGCCAGTATATCCGGCGGGATACGGTCAACCAGCCGCTGTAAATTGTCCAGTTCGCTTTTCAGCTTTGCCCGTTCCATCGTATCTTTCATCTTTCCTTTTTCGCTGGCCTTTGCCCTTGCTTCCAACTTCTCATTCTCCGCCAGCAGGTCATTGATTGTGACCTTGTACTTTTTCAACTGCCCGGAGAAATTCTCCATCTGCGGGAACCACTTTTTCAGCATGGAGAGGGCTTCCTCTTTTTTCTTTCCGGCGTTCAGCGGGTTAATGCCGTCCAGTGTGGCTTCAATGGCTCTTGCCTGCCGGGAGAGGGAAACCGCCTGTTTGAAAAGCCGGGTGGGGATATGCTTCCGGCCTGTCCTGCTGGCGCTCTCCCCACGCTCCAAGTCAGGATATTTCTCCACCATATAGGCGTGAAAATCGTCCTGCCACTTCGTCAGGTTTGCCCGGTTGCCGATAATCTCCTTTGCACACAGGCGGTTGTCCTTTGTCAGCGGAACAAAGGTCAAATGCAGGTGGGGCGTTTTCTCGTCCATGTGTACCACCGCCGACACGATATTTTCCCGTCCTACCCGGCCAATGAGGAAGTCCGCCGCCCTCTGGAAAAACGCCTGTATCTCCTTTGGGGATTTCCCCTTGAAAAACTCCGGGCTGGCAGTTACCAGCGTATCGACAAACCGTGTGCTGTCCTTGCGGGTTCGGCACCCGGCCTGTTCAATGCGGTTTTGAATGAAATGATAGTACCTGCCCTCTGGCTTGACGATATGAAAGTTGTACTTGCTCCGGCTTGTGTCAATGTCGGGGTTGCTGGCGTATTGTTCTTTCTGTCTTTCGTGATGGGCTTCCAGCGGCCTTGCCGGGTTGCCCTTGTGCTTCTCAAACCGCAAAATTGCGTGTTGTGCCATTCTGCTCCTTTCCCCATTCCTTTCCTATCCGGGGTTTTCCACAGGGAAAATCCCGCAGAAATTAGCTCGGATAGGATTGGAATGGATAGAATATAAATAAATCTTTTTAATCTTTGTATTTCTATATACCGTCCGGTTTTCGTACTTCCGGGGAGTGATTTCCTCACTTCATAAGTACGGTTTTCAGCCCTCCGGCGTACCAGAACCGGATTTCTTGAAGTCGGTGTTTGGAACCGCTTCATAGGATTTTGGGAAAATGCGGTTGGGTTTTCCACAGCCCTGCTTCTGGATCTCCACCA
>NZ_JBQHUC010000050.1:0-13297 GCF_052065395.1 Bariatricus sp. HCP28S3_F11
ATGCATGGAGCTGACTGTTACTAATCGGTCGAGGGCATAACCTGAGCAAACAGGCAAGAAGCGGAAAAGCATGAGTGGAAGAGACGGGAAGGATGCTTGCATCCGGAGCGGATCTTGCAGGAATGCGTGTCCATTTGTTACCAAATGGACAATGAGAGAACGAAGTTCTCGAATGGTTTTCGTGGAAAGTAAGTTTGAAATGGTAGGATAGGAAAGAAATGGATGGAGAGATAAAACTTTGTATGTGGTTTTGAAGGTACATAAAAAGAGATAGCTGCAGACTTTGGTGACAAGGTTTGCAGTTTTTTTCCATATAGGAATTTGATAATAAATTGACTTTTTTTGTTGCGGAATTTATAATTAATAAAGTCGCGTAGATATAAGATATTATAATAATTTAGAATAAAAATGAGAGGCAGGGATGACCATGTGGAATCCGGATAAGGCTATTATTATTACGAATAATGATAGGGTTTATGAGAAGTATAAAAAAGAAATGCAGGTGATTCTTTTAGATAGTTATGAAGATGTGTTGATTAAAACACGGGATATGGTTTACAATCGTCATATTCTGTTGACGCATCCACAGGCTTCCAGCCTGAAACCGAATCAGACGCCGTATCGTTCTGTTGTTGTTTATCCGAAGGGAGAAGAAGATAACATGAAGGATATCATGCTGATCGAGAAGTGTATCGAAACATACAGACAATGGCAGGAAATTGCACCGACACCGAAGAATTACGCAGAAAAAGTGGCAAATGATTTTAAGACAATTGATCTGTCTGGGATTGAGAATATAATCCCCAGAATTTCGTAATTGAAAACACGGCTGTAAGTATGGCTGTGCTCAAAAGTAAGTAGTGCGGGCAGAATCAGAGGATCTGCTTTGTGAGAGATTTACAATAGAATAAGAAAGGTAGAGTCTGCGTAACATGGAGCAACAGACGAAGAGTAATTATTTTAAAGGATTATCTAAGCGAGACTACATTGAAAAGGCATACGAGATTATACAAAATGAAGGAATTGCGGCAGTATCTATCCGAAGAATCGCTAAGGAAATGGGATGCTCCTCAGCAAGCATGTACCGGTATTTCGGCAATCTGACTGAATTATTATTTTATGCTGAGTTGAGGGAATTGCAAGGTTATATTAAGAGATTAAATGCAAGTGAAAAAAGATGGAAAAATGTATGGGATATTTATGTGGGGGTATGGGATTGCTATGCAAGAGAAGCATTTCAAAAACCTGAGGCATATGATTTGCTGTTTTTTAAGTATTCTAACATGAAACTGCAGAAGGTATTTAAAGAGTATTACGAAATGTTCCCTGAGGATATCGAGGATGCAAATCATATTTTTGCAGAGATGCTGTATGCTCCTAGTTTTGTAGGAAGAGATTTCCGGATGTGCAGAAGATGCATACGCGCAAATGCGATTAATTATTATGAAGCAATTCAGTTGAATCGTGTGGTCTGTATGACCTATAAGGGATATTTGAAAACGATTCTTGATGATGGTATTCGAGAAGAGCAGATCGAGGGAAGAGTGCGGGAATTTATTTCCGATGTAGATATGATTGTCATGAAATTGGCTAAAGATCTAAAAGGGTATAACGGATATTATTCAACGAAAAAGAACATATAAATTATAGGAAGACACAGCGTTATTACGTAGGCT
This sequence comes from Bariatricus sp. HCP28S3_F11, assembly GCF_052065395.1. Taxonomy (NCBI): domain Bacteria; kingdom Bacillati; phylum Bacillota; class Clostridia; order Lachnospirales; family Lachnospiraceae; genus Bariatricus; species Bariatricus sp. HCP28S3_F11. Next base: position 1,677 of record NZ_JBQHUC010000050.1, read on the forward strand.
GTGTCTTTTGCGTTATATGGAAAAAATGCACTATTGGGATGCAAATTAAAATGCTTAGTATGTGCAGAATTGTGAGCGATTATTCATAGAAAATATAAATATATCAATAATATCTATAAAAAAGCTTGAATGTTATCGCGATAAGTTGTATAATGTGGGCATAAGGCAAGCGGTAATAAGGTACGGAACACTTATTCCGGATTCCAATAATCTGAAGAGCGATGCTATTTTGGTCAGCGTTTGTGATACAATGGCAGCGATCCTTGCCGGTTTTGTAGTTATTCCTACTGCGTTTGCAGGAGGAATGGAAGTTTCTAAGGGACCGGCTCTGCTGTTCGACGTTATGGCAGGTATCTACGGTAAGCTTCCGGGCGGAAGACTGATCGGTTCAGCTTTCTTTATTGGCGTAGCATTTGCAGTACTTTCTTCTTTGTTCACATTCTTTGAGATTTCTATCAGAACATTCGAAGAAAAATTGAAAATGGGACGTAAGAAAGGTATCATCGTATTTGCAATCATCGTACTTATTGGTAACATTTTTGTATCTCTTGGATTTGGTCCACTTTCTAACTTCAAGCTTCCGTGGCCGAGCTTCCAGGGTATTGAGATGTACGGTCTGTATGACTGGCTTGACTGCTTCACCGGTTACTTATTACTTCCTCTTGGCTGCTTACTTACCTGTATTTTCGTTGCGAAAATCTGGGGATTTGAAGGGTATGAAAAAGAATTATATAAGAACACCGACCACAAGTTAAGTAAATTTGATAAGGCTCTCACAGTAGTAGTTATTCCGTTGTTTATGGTTATCGTTCTTTTGAACGTATTTGGGCTTCCTTGGATAATTGACATAATTAATCATATAGCCCTCTGGTAACTCACCAAAAGGGACGAGGCATTCTATGTGCCGCGTCCCTTTTGGCAGTTTTCTGTTCATACTGTATTATTGCCTTTTAAGCTGAAGAAGATATCAAATCTTCCAGTGATTTGAAGGAGTATCCCATTTCTTCCCATTTTGTCAGGAGTTCATCGAGAATCTGGGCATTGGTGGAAGAAGTGCTGTGCAGGAGCACGATTGCACCCGGATGAATGCGGGAAAGGAGCTTGTCGAAAGCGTCTTCTTTTGACGGTTGTTGATTTTCATACCAGTCTACGTAGGCGAGACTCCAGAAAAATGTTTTGTAGCCCATATCTTTGGCCATCTGAAGATTGCTCTCGCTGTATTTCCCCTGTGGGGGTCTGTAGTATTTGGTCATTTCTTCGCCTGTGATTTCTTTATACAATTCTTCTACGGATTGCACTTCTTCGGCAAAGGCTTCTTTTGAGGAAATCTGGGACATATCTTTATGATGATATGTATGATTTCCAACGGTGTGCCCTTCTTCTGTCATTCGAAGAATCAAATCCTTATTATTTTCCAGATAAGTACCGACAACGAAGAAAGTAGCGGGGACCTGGTGCTTTTTGAGTGCATCGAGAATCGGCGCGGTGTTTCCATTTTCATAACCGGCATCGAAGGTAAGGTATATGACTTTTTCGTCCGTATTTTCAGCGTAATATGCGTCGTAAACGGCAAGTTCGTCATATGTAGCATTGGCTACGGGCGGTTCTCCTTCTTCCTGAAAACTCAGTCCCCAGTTTCCTTCGGAAGAGGTGGTGACAGTTTCGGGAAAATATAGCTCTTTCAGTCTGGCGGCTCCGATGCCTGTGAGGAAAGAAAGGCAAAGAATAGAGCAGACAAGGAGAGAACGCTTTATAAGTGATTTGGAAAGCATAATAACTCCAAAGTATATTTTTAAGAAAATATATGTGAAAGTATTTGCGAAAAGAAGCGTCAAAGCTGGACTTTCGGAAGAAAAAGCGATATGATAACGTTGTTTGTGCATTTTATATGCTGACTGAATTTACAGAAACGGATTGAAGGAGGAATGAGTATGGCATATATGGCAAATGAAGAACGATATCAGATTATGAAATACAACAGGTGCGGAAAGAGTGGCTTGATGCTTCCGATGGTTTCTCTTGGCTTATGGCACAATTTTGGAAGCAATGCCAGCATGGACAATATGAAAGCGATGTGTTTCAAGGCATTTGATCTTGGCATCACGCATTTTGATTTGGCAAATAATTATGGGCCTGAGATTGGAAGTGCTGAATATAATTTCGGGAAGATCCTGCATGAAGACTTGTATCCATACCGGGATGAACTTATCATCAGTACCAAAGCGGGATATAAGATGTGGGAAGGGCCTTATGGCGACGGGGGAAGCCGTAAGTACCTGATTGCAAGTGTAGATCAAAGCCTCAGACGCATGGGACTGGAGTATGTAGACATTTTTTATCATCACAGGATGGATCCGAAAACGCCGTTGGAAGAGACGATGGAAGCGTTGAATACGATCGTTAAAAGCGGTAAGGCACTCTATGCAGGGATTTCGAATTATGACGGACCGACGATGGCGAGAGCGGTGGAAATTCTGGAGGAGCTTAAGTGCCCGTTTGTGATCAATCAGAACCGCTATTCTATTTTTGACCGTACGATTGAATTAAATGGCCTGAAGAAAACGGCGAAAAGAATGCGGAAAGGTATTATTGCATTCAGCCCGCTTGCCCAGGGACTTCTGACAGACCGTTATCTGAACGGTATTCCGGAAAACAGCCGTATTCGCGCTGACGGACGATTTCTGACAGAGGCGGCACTCACACCGGAGCGACTGGAACAGATCAGGGCGCTGAATGAGATCGCTGCCGGAAGAGGACAGACTCTCGCGCAGATGGCACTGAGCTGGGTACTGAAGGATGAGGACGTGACGAGTGTGCTGATCGGTGCATCGAGTCCGGAGCAGATTGAAGAGAATGTAGGAATAATCAATCAGACGGGATTTACGGAAAATGAACTGGCTGAGATCGACAGAATCAGTCTGAGAAGTTAAATACTTTATTCTTTTAAGTATAAGCCGGGTTGTCTTTCGAAATTTAAGTGTATAAACAGAAAAAAAGAAATATTCTTGTCTTAGCCAAGGCGTATTGACTTCTGGAGGGTTTCGTTCTACCATTGCATTCAGTTGATGCGCACAACCAATCAGCTGCTAAGGAGAGAATAAAATGGCACAGGCTTATGACCCATATACAAACGTAATTCATACTATGACAAAAGCAATGGAAATTGGTCATATTGACCAGTCTATGTTTGAGATTCTGAAAAATCCACAGCGGGAAACCAAAGTATATCTTCCGATTGAAATGGATGATGGAAGGGTTAGAGTATTTGAAGGATACCGAGTTCAGCATTCTAATATACGTGGACCGTTTAAGGGAGGAATTCGATATCACCAGAATTGTGATTTGAATGAGGTGAAGGCACTTGCAACATGGATGACACTAAACTGTGCAGTGGCAGATATTCCATACGGTGGGGCGAAGGGCGGCATTCGGGTTGATCCGGGAACTTTATCGGAGAGAGAATTGCGAAGGCTTACCAGGCGGTATACATTTGCAATAGCGCCAATTATTGGCGCGGATACGGATATTCCGGCTCCGGATGTGAATACCAATTCACAGACTATGGCGTGGATTCTGGATACATACAGTCAGTTAAAAGGACAGCCATGTCCTGGAGTTGTAACCGGAAAGCCGGTTGAACTTGGAGGATCCAGAGGGAGAAATTCAGCGACAGGAAGAGGAGTCGTTATCAGTACGAAATTGCTGCTTGCTCTGGAAGGAAAGACATTGGAAGGAACGACTGTAGCAATACAGGGAATGGGAAATGTTGGTGCTAATGCAGCAAGAATATTTTATCACAGGAAAGCAAAAGTCATTGCCATCAGTGATGTATCAGGCGGACTTTACTGTGAGGAGGGATTGGACATTGATGCGATTTCACTCTATTTGAATCAGGGTGGAAGATTCCTGAAGGATTACGATGCCGCTGGAATTACACATATTACGAATGAAGAGGTGCTGACATGTAAATGCGATGTTTTGGTACCGGCTGCGCTGGAAAATCAGATTACAGAAGCAAATGCTGGAAAATTGCAGTGTGGCTGTATTGTGGAGGCGGCAAATGGCCCGACAACAGAAGGGGCAGATGATGTGTTGGAAAAACGGGGAATCACCTTGATTCCGGACATCTTTGCAAACAGCGGAGGAGTCATTGTCTCTTATTTTGAATGGGTTCAGAATATTCAGGAACTGACATGGGAACGAGATCAGGTAAATGAAATGCTTGAAAAACTGATGTCAAAATCTTTTCAAGAAATTTTGAATGTTACAGAAGAATGTCATTGCAATTTCAGAATGGCGGCTTATATTGTAGCATTGAGAAAGCTGGTATTTGCGGAAAAAATGAAAGGGATTTTTCCGTAAAATGAAGGGAAAAGAAAAACGAGAGGAGAATGGCGGTGTAAATATCCTCAATTACACCGCCATTCTTTCTTTATTTACCAGTAAAAATGGAATTACATAAATGTATTGGCAGTCCCTACATAACGGATTCCATTTTCAAAAACACGTTTACCGCCCAGGGTGACGAACTTCACATCGTTCAGACAGGTGATATCTTTGCTTGCATCTCCACTTACGACCAGAAGGTCTGCGTCAAGTCCTTCTTTGATGAGGCCGCGCTGGTTTTCAAAGCCGAGTACTTTGGCGGGATTCGAAGTTGCAGTCTGAATGGCCTGTAACGGAGTGATTCCATATTCCACCATGTACTGAAGTTCCCTTGGAAGAGGCAGCAGTGGTGAACCGTAAACAACCATGTCGGTTCCGGCAAGTACTGTGACACCGGTATCATAGAATTTTTTGAAATTATCCCTGTAAGCTTTGTAGGCAGGTTCAAAATATTCCCAGTTTGCCATTTCTTTTTGCATGACCGGATCATTTACGGGTTTGCCCGCATTTTCTTCCAGATTCTTTTTCGTGATTTCATATAAATAAGTATAGGCCATGATGGTTGGAGTCCAGGCGATTCCCTTCTCTGCCATCTGCTGTACCTGCTCGTAGGTTAAAAAGGTTCCGTGTTCGATGGTATCAAATCCGGCGTCGATGCTCATCTGAATGCCCGGCTGTGTTCCGGCGTGGATTCCACATTTGATCCCTCTTCTGTGACATTCGTCAGCGGCAGCATTTAACTCTTCCTGGGTATACTCGGGAATGCTGCTGCGGTGTGTGGTAAGAATCTTGATCCACTGGGCTCCGTCACGAACCTGACGGCGGATCTCCTTTCGGATCTCCCATGGTCCGTCTACCTGGGCAATGTCATCATCCCAGCCATGCCCGCCTGTCATACACATGCCGTTGTCGACATGTGTGATTCTTGGAATCGTGATAAATCCTTTCTCTGCCGCGAGATTCAGGGTTGCACAGAGCTTCCGCGCGGAAGTCATATCACGCACGCTGGTGATACCGCGCTCAAATGCGGCCTGTGCGTGCTGCAGAGCAAATAACGTGATCAGTTGGTCATTGTAATTGAAGCTGTCCGGCTGTGAGAACCAGTAGCCGAGATGCACGTGCATATCGCAAAGCCCCGGTAAAAGGGTGGCATCGCCATAGTCCTTCACTTCTTTTTCCGGAAATTCCGCGATGAGTGCTTCTTTCGGCCCGATTTTTCGGATCGTTCCATTTTCAACAGCAACGGCTTTATCTTCCAGTACCGTCTTGCCATCGCCGGTAATGAGATGTTTTGCGCAAATAATCATGATTTTATTCCTGCCTTTATTTTTAGTTTCATGACTCAAGTATAACATCTGCCGGGTAAGATATCCAGATGGATTTCATCTTGTATTTCTTCTTGCAGATTAATCGCCTTTTTTGTAAAGAACAAAAGAAAAGATCATAGGAAACACTGCCAGAGGAATCAGGAGCAATACGGTGAGAATCGGAAATCCGAAAAGTCCGAAGAATATCATAAGAATTCCTCCGATGATCCAGAGATATCCTGCGAGATGGTGTGTCTTATTCCAGTTTTCCTCGCTGGCGAGAGTCCATGGAATCTTGATTCCTATGGTGTAATTCTGGCGGCATTTTGGAAGGTAGTTGCCGCAAATAGTGAAGATAATTCCGACCATAATCATGGCAATCTTATCGATGGGAAGCTCATGCCCCATATTGATAAGGAGGGATGCCGGTACCATGATTAAAGAAAGCACAGGAATACACCATTTTCCAAGTAATTTGATCGCAGGAGCGGAATTGTTGTTTCGTGGGTCATGATCCAGGCCTACATGGACAACAATATTGAGAACAGCCATCAGGAGTGGAAGACCGAAAGCACCAATAAGTCGCGGTGCATATCCGTTCGGCTCATTATTTGGTCCCCAGTGTATCGCCATCTGTTCCGGCAGACGGGTGTAAACTGCAGCGGAGAAAATCATGGGCAGCAGACAGAGCAGTGTAGTAAGGATCAGAGTCTTATTTTTTTTCATCAGAAACACCTCCAAATTGTGAAAACCAAAGCATCATTTCTTCAAATACGGATACATTGATTTCATAATAAATGTAATTCTTGTAGCGGGACTCGAAAACCAGTCCGGCTTTTTTGAGTTGTGATAAGTGATAGGAAATTGTAGCATTGGTCATATCAAAATTTTCCGCAATCTCGCCGGCGGACTTTTTGCCGTCCTTAAGCAGGACGAGGATCTCCCGGCGGACCGGATCAGACAATGCTTTAAACGTATCTGCGAACGCCAAATGATCACCTCCAATTGGTATAAGCATTTAGAAATATTTCTAAATAGAATATATCATGAAGAAACTATAAAATCAACATCTATTTAGATAAAAATCTAAATAGGTAATTTGGAAATTATTATTGACAAAAGTGTCTGTTCATGATATAAATATCAAGTAGCCTTTTTTGAGGTAAATAATTGAATATAGGGGATTGGTCAAATGGTATGACAGGAGTCTCCAAAACTCTTAGCGGGAGTTCGATTCTCTCATCCCCTGTCAGATAAAGCACTGATAATGTTGAACTTGTAACATTTAAGTGCTTTTTTGTTTGTTAGATAAAAAAATTGTGTTCGTGAAAAAGAGTATGAAGGAAATACTTTATTGACAGAATAATTGATGGATGTTATCATACAGAATATTAACGAATATTTGCACAAAGATGTACTTTGCTATAAAAGCAGTACATCTTTTTTCTTTTCCCAAGATATAACAAGGATTAGACACTACAGAACTTAAAATCGACTGGAGGCAAAAACTTATGAAAAATCATGAATTAGATTCTGTTGATCGCACAATTTTAAATATCTTACAACAAAATGCCAAGCTTCCACTTAAAGAGATTGCGGAAAATGTTTATTTATCTGTACCTGCAGTGTCGGCAAGAATCGAAAAAATGGAAAAAGAAGGTTATATCACAGGGTATCAGGCACAGGTAAATCCTATTGCATTGGGTTACCATATCAAAGCTTTGATTAATCTTGAGGTTCCTCCGGAAGAGAAAAGTGTATTTTATCCATATATCAAAGAATGCTTAAATGTCGTTGAATGCAACTGTGTAACCGGAGAGTATTCTATGGTGCTGGAAGTATTATTTCCAAGCACCGTGGAGCTTGATAAGTTTATCGGTGAATTGCAACGCTTTGGAAGAACTAAAACCCTTATAGTTTTTTCAACTTCTGTGGAACATAGAGGAATTCCGGCAAACCCGAATGAGATAGTACGTGAATGATCTTTTTTTGTAAGAGAAAGTAAAATAATCATTGTATCAAAAAAGCACTAAATACGCTGAACCGCAACATATTTAGTGCTTTATCTGACAGGGGATGAGAGAATCGAACTCCCGCTAAGAGTTTTGGAGACTCCTGTCATACCATTTGACCAATCCCCTATGTATTGAATTGATTTGCGTGAAATCATACTGTATTCTTATACCATAGTTTGTAATATTTGTCAATCAATATCTTTGAAAATAGAGTGCCGGGAAGTAAAAAAATAATGGGAGTGAAAGTTGAGGTTTACGTGCTAATCTGTAATTATTTTGTTTTAGAACGTAGTGGTTGGGGAGTATTACGTTTTGTTTTCAATTTGTTGCTGTATTCGCTATACTAGTATATCGGCTTGGTCATTAAGCTGAATTAAGATAATCAGAAAATAATGTATTTCATTTCGAAGTTCTTGAGTTGTATATGTACGTTGGTAGACACCGATATAATTGGCAGAAATTATTTTTGATTCAAAGATAAGAGTTGCAATTTTCTGAAAAAATGTGGAAATGAAGAATTTTAAAAATATGGCGATTTGCTCTTTTATTTTGCCATGGATTGGTGTATGATAGATAACGTAGCCACCAAATATAGTGGAGAAACGCAAAAGTGACGCAACATTTGGTAGATGTTGATAGGGGTTAAAGGTAAGGAGAAATATATGGATACAGTAGTAAAAACAAGGGTTATCAAGAGGAATGGGGAAGAAGTATCATTTGATCAGACTAAGATTGTGAATGCGATTGAGAAGGCTAATCAGGAGATTGCACCGATTCATCAGATGAATCAGCATCAGATTCTGGCGATCGCAGATACCATTGCTCAGAAGGCAGAAGAGATGACACATGCTGTTCATGTGGAAGATATACAAGATATGGTAGAGACCGGAATTATGGAGATGCGTGGGTATGAGGTGGCGCAGAAGTACGTGCGCTATCGTTATAAGAGAGAACTGACTCGTAAGTCCAATACTACAGATAATGGAATTCTGTCTCTTCTGGAACACATGAATGAAGAAGTGAAGCAGGAAAATTCGAATAAGAATCCGGTCATTAATTCGACGCAGAGAGATTATATGGCAGGAGAAGTAAGTAAGGATCTGACTCGCCGTGTCCTTTTGCCGGAAGAGATTGTACGTGCACATGAAGAAGGAATCATCCATTTCCATGATATGGATTATTTTGCACAGAAGGAACATAACTGTGATCTGATCAACCTGGAGGATATGCTTCAGAACGGAACGGTGATCAGCGAAACGATGATTGAGAAACCGCACAGCTTTTTTACTGCTTGTAATGTCACCACACAGATCGTAGCACAGGTAGCCAGCAACCAGTATGGCGGACAGTCATTTACACTGTCTCATCTGGCACCGTTTGTGGATGTGAGCCGTCAGAAAATCCGTAAGAGTGTGATTGAGGAGAGAATGGAATCCGGTGAATCACTGGATGAAGGAATCATCAAAAAAGTGACAGAGCGTCGTCTACGTGAGGAAGTGAAGAGCGGAATCCAGACGATCCAGTATCAGCTGATCACGCTGATGACCTGTAACGGACAGGCACCGTTTGTGACTATGTTCATGTATCTGGATGAGGTCCCGGAAGGACAGACCAGAGATGACCTTGCGATGATCATTGAAGAAGTACTGATCCAGCGTATGCAGGGAGTTAAAAATGAGAAGGGTGTCTGGATCACTCCGGCTTTCCCGAAACTGATCTATGTGCTGGATGAGGATAATATCACAGAAGAATCCAAGTACTGGTATCTGACAGAACTGGCAGCAAAATGTACCGCAAAACGTATGGTTCCGGATTACATTTCCGCAAAGAAGATGCGAGAACTGAAGCAGGGCGATGTGTACACCTGTATGGGATGCCGTTCTTTCCTGACGGTAGAAGATTCTCAGCGCAATCCGGATGGAAGCCACAAATACTATGGAAGATTTAATCAGGGAGTTGTGACGATTAATCTTGTAGACGTTGCATGCTCTTCCGAAGGGGATATGGATAAATTCTGGGAAATCCTGGATGAGAGACTGGAACTTTGCCACAGAGCGCTTCGCTGCCGTCATGAACGTCTGCTTGGTACCGTTTCAGACGTGGCTCCGATCCTCTGGCAGCATGGAGCACTGGCCAGACTGAAAAAGGGAGAGAAGATCGACAAACTGCTTTATAACGGATATTCAACGATTTCGCTGGGTTATGCAGGACTTTATGAAATGTGCGTGCGCATGCTCGGCAAATCACATACAGATCCAGAGGCGAAGCCATTTGCACTGGCTGTTATGCAGAGACTGAATGATAAATGTAAAGAGTGGAAAGAGGCAGAAAATATCAGTTATTCTGTTTACGGAACACCGATGGAATCTACAACCTACCGCTTTGCAAAATGCCTGCAGCGCCGGTTTGGAATCATTCCGGGTGTAACGGATAAGAATTATATTACGAATAGTTATCATGTTCATGTAACTGAACAGATCGATGCATTCCAGAAGCTGAAATTTGAATCCGATTTCCAGAAATTATCACCGGGTGGGGCAATCAGCTATGTGGAAGTTCCGAACATGCAGAATAACATTCCGGCAGTTCTTACAGTTATGAAATTTATTTATGACAATATTATGTACGCGGAACTGAATACCAAGAGTGATTTCTGCGAATGCTGCGGATATGACGGAGAGATCCAGATCGAAGAAGATGAGACAGGAAAACTGATCTGGAGATGCCCGAACTGTGGTAATACCAATCAGGATAAGCTCTTTGTGGCAAGAAGAACCTGTGGATATATCGGAACGCAGTTCTGGAATCAGGGACGTACACAGGAGATTAAGGACAGGGTGCTGCATTTGTAAATAAGAAATGATTAAAAGAATTGTACTATGAAAAAAAGATATTTTTTGAAGATGCTGCTATTTATGATTTTAGGTATGGTAATTTTGCCTGGATGTACAAAGTCGCAGGTGCTGAAAGGGAAGAGTGAAGAAGAACAACTGGAAAAGCAAAAAGAGAAATCACCTTATTATTTTTCATTTACCGTCACAAAAGAAGAAGGAAATAAGTTGAATACTTATAATTATATTTCTGATTTTGAGACGAAGACGATAGATGAAAAGTCGAAGATTCCTTACACCTCCCAATATCCTTTGACTGTATACTTAGATTCAAAGGATGAGGTATATTACACATACCGAGAAGATGGAGCAGGCGATGATGAGATTTATCGAAAGAAGTGCGGAAGTTTGAACGGGAACCGGTTGACAGATTCTTTATTTGCCGTTAATTATATTTTCCCATTTGCAGATAGAGTATATCTAGTAGCTGTTGAAAATGGAACAAGGGCGATGGGCTTGTTTAAGCTTGAAAATGGAGAAATATGCAGGATGCTGAAGGATGAGGATGCATTTGTATGGCAGGTGAATTACAATTCTGATATAGAGAAAATTGTATTCAATACATATTCCCAGTCGGAATTTGATGAGAAGATGGCAAATAATATGGGAGAAGAATCTTTTGGTGTGAATACGATTTATGAGATGGATTTAGAAACAGAAAGAATCCAGAAGATTGCAGATGTAGAGGCGGGATATATGACAGCAATTGTATTAGATTCTTCTGGTGACATTTATTATCAAATAGGAGATTGGTACAAACTGAAAAATGGAAAATCCCAGAAATCGACTATCTTTGAGGATTTAAAGATAGATAAACTGATTTCCATGCAAAATAGGAAAGTGTATTATATTTCATATGAATCGGAAATTATAGGTTATGACTTAGAAACCGGAGAGAAAGAATCATTTTATACCCTAAACTCCCATGCCCGCACACTTGGCACCACCATAAATGAAACTGTGTAAGCCGGAAGGTATTGAGTTTGTTTATGCCGTTCTGTATACTTATAGTAACGGCAAAG
>NZ_JBQHUC010000051.1:0-12792 GCF_052065395.1 Bariatricus sp. HCP28S3_F11
GGTACATTGACTCACTAATGAGTCAATGTACCTGTCCCCCTGTCTCTCCCCTGTCTCTCTGATTACCTTATGTCAAACAAGCAATTTCCCGATTTACCCTATTGCGAAGGGTAAGCAGATACATATCTGATTTGGGATAACGTTTGAATGTCAATGGCTCATCCAGCTCGCCTTCAATAAGTTCCATTACATGTTCTTTACTGGTTAGACTTTCGAGAAGTTCGAATGCCCGCAGGTCTGTCAATGCTTCATAATGAACCATCATACGGATGGATTCTTCCGGTTTGCGATCATCACCCGGATATACAAGGAATGGATCTCCGGATGGAAATGCATTATCCGCATCGGTTACCTGATATGGATTGATGCGATTGATTGAAAACTGGCTGTTATAGAAGTTATAACCCCAGTGCAATATTCCTATAATATCGTATTTGAATAGCTGTACGCCGTAAATACGGTTTCTGGCTGATGGCATAGACATAAAGCGGTTGCTTACTTCGTAGAACTGACCTGTGCAGTAGTAAGTCCACATATCTGTAAGGCCGTGCGCCAGAAAGTCTTCAATTTCGTTATTACCTGGAATTGGCTTGCTAATCAGTCCGTGACGATAGAATTCGTAGCTCGAAAGTGCATCAAATGTATGGAAACCGTCAAGCATATTTCCGAGCGATTCTTTTGCAGCTTTAAAGGATTCCAGATGTTCTTCGCGTGGCTCGTCAGAAATATGGAAATAAGTGACATCTGCAATGTTCCATTCTTTTAGTTTTTCAATAAGCTGAGGAAGGAAAGTTTCCAAAAATCTGGTATATTCTCCGACGGCAGGCGTATGCCATCCAAAGATTTTCTCTTCTTTACCGTTCACAGTTGCAACGATTTTTGGAGCGTATTTTGCGCCCCATTGAGAGAAGAGGTGTGACATTTCGTAATACTCAATTCCACATTTTTTGCAAAGATTGATCCAGCGCTTTAATTGATCAAAACTGAAGAAATATTCGCCATTTTTCACTTCAATTTCAATCAGCTGCGTTGTGGTACGTTCCAGGCCAACTGCTGTATCCAGTGGAGAAGTGAAGAGTGGTACGAGCATCATGTTACAGCCTCTGTCGACATATTCCCGGAAATAATTTTCCAGTATCTGCCAGTGGTCTTCGGAAAATACTTCAACATGATAATAATCAGCAAGACAGTCTGCATGCAGCCATTCAGTGTGCATGATCTTCTGTTTCGGCAGTTGCGTGCCGATTACGGTGATTTTTCGGCAGGCGGAACACAATACTTTATCATCTTTTACAAGTTGGATTTCAATTTCATAATCTCCGGCAGGTATTTCATCCGTCAGTTTGATATCAATCCAGAGACTGCTCCACTGATTGGAACGGATGATGACTTTTCCGTCGGAAATATCACGTAGGAGATCCGGATACAGTCCGGAAGTGGTTTTTAAGTAGTTGTCATCCACGATTCCGTTGGTTGCGCGTCCCACAGGAACCAGTTCTACGGTTCTGACACGTACATGATTGTAAATCGGTGAGATTACTTTTACATCTACTCGTTCCCGCATGAACCAGTTGCCGGTATAAGCAATCTGATAGGAAATAGTTTCTCCCCAGAGTCCGCTGAGTTTTATGCATTCCGGTTTATATACTGGTTCTTCGTCTGGAAAAACTTTTTCCAGAGAACTTAATACTTTCATTTGATATTTGATTTCTTTTTGAGGTCTCATAAAAAATACTCCTGCATTAATTGGTGTATAAAGAGTTAACCTTTCAGTCCGCTCATTGCCATACCTTCTTCGAATTTCGACTGAAGGAAGAGGTAGAAGATAAAAGGTGGAAGGAAAGTGACTGTGGCGCAGGCCATTGTAAGTCCCACATCTGTATCATATTGTGTCTTCATTGCAGTCAATGCCAGCGGCAAAGTACGGTATGCATCGTCTGTCGTGATAATGAGTGGCCAGGTAAAGTTATTCCATGCACCGATAAAGGTGAAAATTGCAACTGTGAGCATAGAAGATTTTACAAGCGGTACGATTACTTTCCACAGGATTTTTGCATTGGATGCACCGTCAATCTGGGCCGATTCAATCAGTTCCGTCGGAATCGCCAGAATGGCCTGGCGCATGACAAAGACGCCAAAGGCAGTCGGAAGCGGAAGAATCAGGGCTTTAAAGGTATTTACCCATCCAAAGCCTCTGACCAGAAGATAGAGCGGAACAAGAATGACTTCGGAAGGAACCAGCATGGACAATAAAATCAAAAGAAATATTTTGTCACTTCCTTTGAAATTCAGTTTGGCAAATGCATAACCCGCAGTGCTGCTGGTAAATACAGTTAACAGAACACCTGCAAATGCTACAAATACACTGTTTGCAAAGTAGCGGATAAAGGTAGGATCTGAAAAGATTTTTTTATACTGTACCAGTGTCAGACTGGAAAGGGACAGGCTGATATCGTATGCATTGGTTGTACTTTTTAGTGACATAAGAATCATGTACAGAAATGGAAGTGTACAAAGTAAAATTACAAAAATCAAAAATAAATCGATAATGATTCGTGATATTTTTTTCATTAGTTGCACCTCCTATATTTCTGAAACATCGCGTCTTATGAATCGCTGCTGGAATAATACGATGATAAGAATCATCAGCATCAACACATTGGACACGGCCATGGCGTAACCGGCTTTACTTCCTTTAAATGTGAGCTGGTAGGCATACATAACCATGGTAGTGGTTGACATGGATGGCCCTCCACCGGTCATTGTATAGACCAGATCGAATACCTGCATGGAACTAATAGATGCTAAAAAAGTATTCATAATAATCGTTGGTTTCATGAGTGGAAGTGTGATGTGTGTCAGCCGCTGAAAGGAATTGGCGCCGTCAACCCTTGCTGCTTCGTAATAATTGTCCGGAATGGACATCAGAGCCGACAAGGCTATGATCATATAATATCCCATGCCTTTCCATACAATCAGGAGTGCAACAGTGACAATAGCTGTATCACTGCTTCCCAGAAGCATGGTGGGATCAATTCCGAATATGCCGAAAATCCCTTTTACGACGGGGTTACCTCCATTTAAAATAGCTTTCCATACTGTACCGATTACCGCGCTGGAAGAGAGAACCGGAACGAAAAGAGCGCCCTTAGCAATTTTTCCGAGCAGTGTATTTTGCTTGGAGGCGATCAATACGGCAAAAAGTGTGGAAGCGATTACCTGTAGAGGTACTGTAATCAATGCAATCTTTAATGTGTTCAGGATACAAAGCCTTAACTTGGAATCCCGCAATAGTTTCTGATAATTATATAGTCCGTTAAACTGAGCCGGTGTAATAATATTATACTTGGTAAAACTAAAACATATCGCAATGATCAAAGATCCTGCTACAAAAGTAAGCAGGATCAATGATATTGGTGTTATGTAAAGATAAGGCGTCAGAGCGGACAATCCTTTTCTTTTTTTCATAGATGCCTCGATTCTTTTTATTCGTTGTCAGCCCAGTATTCATCCAGAATTTCGTTGCCGGCTTCGGCAGATTCATTCAGAGCTTCTTTTACATCCATTTTACCTTCCATGATAGACTGGATATGGGCAGCGTAGTTTTCAAGAATTTCACTTCCGCATGGACCACACTGAAGTGGACGCCATTTGTCACGGTCTTCGGTAACGATACGTTCCATCTTCGGATCGCCTACATACGGTTCGCTTGCTGTAAGAGGAGCACCAGGAGCTACTTTGTGGTATTCTGTCATGAATTCTGCACTGGTGATGTATCTGATCAGATCTAAAGCAAGATCCTGATGTTCGCTGGCTGTCATTACGGATAAGCAGTCTGCTGCACCGAATGTTCCGTAATTTACATTCTTCAATGAAGTTACATAATCCCAGTTAAGATCTGGATAATCGTTAGCGAATGTAGTTTCCTGAGACTGAGAAGAACGGGTTACACCGAACGCAGCCTTACCAGCTCCGAAAACTGTGCTGAATGCATCGGATCCTGAAAGAGACATCACATTTTCCGGCATATATGGCTGAAGACTCTTGAAGAATTCGATTGCTTCAATACCAGCATCACTGTTGAAAGCAATTGATTTCAGATCATCCGTGTAAATATCCCCGCCTGCCTGCCATAAAAGACTGTAGATGTAAGAGTTCAGCATGTAAAGGTTGCTCATATCACCGCTGTTCAGACCTACAGCATAGCCGTACTGGTCAATCTGGCCATCTCCGTCTGTATCCTGCGTAGCTTTTTCACAGATACGTTTGAAATCTTCCCATGTTTCCGGTGGCTGTTCACCGAGTGAATCCAGGATGTCCTGATTGTAATAAAGTACAAAAGGAACACCTGTTACAATCGGAATACCATATAATCCACCCATCATCTCTCCACGGTCAAGATACAGATATTCGTTGTAGTCTTCATCGGATACGAGATCGGTCAGATCCAGTACAGCACCTGAAGAAATATAGGTCGGATACATTTCGGCATACATATAGCCGATATCCGGAGCATCTCCGCCGCTGATACCGGTTGCCCACTTTTCTTCATAGTTGGCCCATGGAATGAGTTCCATTTCGATTGTACAATTGTTCTCTTTTTCCCAGTCAGCCAAAAGCTTTTTGAAGTTGCCTTCCGTATCTTCATCAAGAGGCGGGAGCCACATGGTAAGTGTCGTCGCCTCCGCAGTTTCGTTGCCGTCATCTCCTGTGCTTTCTTCTGCTTTTTTGCCGCCGCATCCTACTGCCAGAGAGGCAACCATTGCGGTGCAGAGCAGAATACTGAGTAATCTCTTTTTCATATCATATCCTCCTTAGTTTTGAAAAAATTAGTTCTGACTATTATTATAGAGATTCTTATAGAAAATGTGAAATAGATAATAATGATATATGTGAGGATATATTGATAATATAAATAAATGGCGGGGAAAATTGATGTAAATCTTAAAGCATGGTAAAATAAAAAATTATAAACTATGATTTACATAATTTAGAAACATAGGTAGTCCGTTTTATGGAGGAAAAAAATGAAAGCCAGAAAACACATTGCGGATCAGATGACACCACTGGAAAGAGTCTATGCAATCGAACATCATTTACCGTATGACCGCATTTTATGTATTCCATTTATTGGAAATGTACGCTGCACATTATACGGGACAGAGATTTCTGAATACTGGAAATCAGAAAAATGTATGGCGGAGGGGGAAATACTTGCATTTAACCGGTTTGGATTTGACCGGCTGGGACTTGGGCCGAATACAGTAGGAATTACATCGGCGCTTACGATTCAGGTTTCAGGGGGAGAACAGGAAACACCTGTGGTTGATGAGTATGAAAAGCTGGATGGTATGGTGCCGGTTGATGCTAGTACAAATCCGGTCATTCGCACTTTTTTACATGTGGCGGAAAATCTAATGGAAGATGCAGGTGAGATCGTTCCTGTTGAGGCAAGTATAGGAGGACCATTTACAATCGCTTCTTTTTTAAGAGGAATCGAGGTTCTGCTGCGTGATTGCATGAAACATCCGGATGAAGTACACAGGCTTCTAAGAATCGTGGTGGATTCTCAAAAAAGCTGTATTGATGAGCTCGCAAAATATGGAGTTGGGATTGCTATGGCGGATCCGGTCGCCAATCCGTCATTGATAGGTCCTCGATTTTATGAAAAATTCGTATTCCCATATACAAAAGAACTGACGGATTATGCATTTGAAAAAACAGGGAAAAAGGTTTCACTTCACATGTGTGGAAAAACGTACAGTATCTGGAAATATTTATGCCAGTATCAACTGAATGAGATCAGTCTGGATAATATCATCGATCTGGAAAGAGCGGCCAAGGAACTGGGAGAAGTTGTGCCGATTGCGGGGAATGTGGATCCGGTGGAGATTATTTTAAATGGAAACCGTGAGGAAATCTTTGAAGGCGTGAGAACCTGTATTGAGCAGGGGAGAAAATCAAAGCAGGGTCATCATTTGACGAGTGGTTGTGATATTCCGGATGCAACACAGATTGAAAAGATTGACTGGTTTATGGAAGCGGCAAGAAAGTATGGAAAGAACGGTTAGAATCATAACCGGGGAGGAAGGAAAATGAGTTCAAAAGAAGAATTATTAAAGAGATTATCGGACGGAGTTCTGGATATGGAAGAAGAGGATGTGGCAGAGGCAGCCAGAGAATATCTGGAATCCGGCTATCCGGCGCTGGATGGAATTATGGAAGGCCTGATTGACGGAATGAACCGCGCAGGTCAGCTCTTTGAGGAGGAGGAGTATTTCGTGACGGATATTCTGCTTTGTTCGGATGCCATGTATGCGGGGCTGGACATATTAAAGCCACATTTACCGACGGAGTCGGAAGACAATAAGAAGAAAGTGGTTATTGGAGTCGTGGAAGGGGATACACATGACATTGGGAAAAACCTCGTAAAGATCATGCTGGAGACGGCGGGATTTGAGATGATTGATCTGGGAAGGGACGTACCGCTGCAGCAATTTGTGGATCGTGCAAAGGAAGAAGGCGCGGAACTGGTCTGCATGTCGACTTTGATGACGACGACGATGGCAGGAATGGAAACGGTCATTCATTTGCTGGAAGAAGCGGGGATCCGTGATCAGGTGAAGGTGATGATCGGGGGTGGACCGATTTCACAGAAATTTGCAGATAAAATCGGGGCAGACGGCTACTCGCAGAATGCAGTGGAAGCTGTCAATCTGGCAAAAAGACTTTTGAATATAGCATAGGAGGGGAAGATGTTAACGCCTAAAGAGAGATTGAAAATGATCATGGAAGGACAAAGTGTGGATCGGCCGGCATGTATCTGTCCGGGAGGAATGATGAATATGATTACCTCCGAGTTGATGGAAACGGTGAAAATCTATCTCCCGGAAGCACACTCGGATGCCAGAAAGATGGCAGATCTTGCAAAGGCTGTTTATGATCAGAAATGTTTTGAAAATTACGGAGTGCCTTTCTGTATGACGGTGGAAGCAGAAGAAATGGGAGCCAGGGTGGATATGGGATCCAACATTTATGAGCCTCACGTCATCGGGTACGTGATAGCTTCCGTCAGTGAATATAGAAAACTGTCTCGGATCGATATGAATCACGGACGGGCGAAGGTCGTGTTGGATGCCATCAGAATTCTCAGGCGGGAGACGGAACATGTTCCGATTGTAGGAAACCTGACAGGGCCGGTCAGCACGGCAAGCTCTCTGATCGAGCCGGTTGTATTTTACAAAGAGCTTCGTAAAAAGAAAGAAGACGCGCATGCATATATGCAGTTTATCACCGACCAGCTGATTACTTTTGGAAAAGCACAGATTGAAGCGGGAGCGGATGTAATTGCCATTTCAGATCCCAGTGGAACCGGAGAAATCCTGGGACCGAAATATTTTAAAGAATTTGCAGTGAAATACATCAATCAGCTTGTAGATGCGTTCAAAGCGGAGAAAATCGGAACGATCGTGCATATCTGCGGTCAGATGCAGCCGGTTTATGAGGAAGTGCAGGAAGTTCACAGTGACGTGCTTAGTTTCGATTCGGTTGTGCCGATGAAAGAAGCGAAAGAACATCTGAACGGAAGAGTGTTGATGGGGAATGTGAGCACTTATGCACTGGAATTCGGAGATGAGGAACGGGTAAAGAAGCTGACGAAACACTGCGTAAGCGGCGGCGCGGATATCATTTCACCGGCGTGTGGTCTGGGTATGAAGTCCTCTATGAAGAATATACAGGCAATCCTTTCCTGTCTGGAGGAGGAATAGTATGGCATCCATTACGATTACGCAGACAGGGAGAACGTTTCCTTGTGAGGAACGGTCGAATCTGCTGGAAGTACTTTGCAAAGAGCATGTTTTTGTAGATAACCCGTGTAACGGGACCGGTGTCTGTGGGAAATGTAAGGTCCGCATCCTTTCCGGGACATGTTCCGATATCTCCGATACGGAAAGAAACCTGCTGAAACCGGAAGAAATCGAGCGGGGGATCCGCCTGTCCTGTATGACAGAAATCTACGGGGACGTGGAAGTCGAAACGCTTCAGAAGGAGCGGCGGCATAAAGTCCTCACAAAAGGGTACATGCCGGAATTTACAAAAGATGAATTTGACGGAGGGTATGGCGTTGCTGTCGATATCGGGACAACCACAGTTGTTTTGGCACTGATCGACAGGAAAAGCGGGGAAGAGCTGGCGAGTGCGTCCAGAATCAATCCCCAGAAGAGATATGGTCTGGATGTTCTGACCAGAATTACCCATGAGTATGAAAATCCGGACGGTGGGATCCGGGATCTGCAGGAAGTCATTGTGTACGCCATCAATGAGATGATCATGGAGGTATGCGAAGAAACGGACGTAGACCGGATGGAGATTCAGGAGATCGATGTGGCGGCTAACTGTACGATGACCCACATGCTTCTCGGAGTAGATGCAAGAACCATCGGGAAGGCTCCGTATCGCCCTGCATTTACAGACGCTCAGATGCTGCCGGCGAAAGAAATCGGAATACAGGCAGGAGACCATGCTGTCTTGTACTGCCTTCCTCAAGTATCTGCATACATCGGCGCAGACATTGTTGCCGGTGCATATGTCTGTGGGCTGCAAAAAGAACAGGGGAATGTCCTGTTTATTGATATCGGAACAAACGGGGAGATCGTTCTGGCAAATCATGGCAGACTTTCCTGCTGTTCCTGCGCAGCAGGGCCGGCACTGGAAGGGATGAATATCAGTTCCGGTATGCGGGCTGCGGAAGGGGCTGTCGAAGATGTGAAAATTACAGAGCAGGGGATTGAACTTGTCACGATTGACGATCAGGAACCGGAAGGCCTTTGCGGCAGCGGGATCCTGGCTGTTCTGAAAGAACTTCTTCGTACGGGGATCGTCAAAAAAACGGGCGTATTTATCAAAAAAGACCAGCTTGATCCTTCCGATTATCGATATCCGATGATTCGTCTGAACGGAACGAAAAGAGAGTTTATTTTGAATGAAGATCCATTGTTAGTAGTCACACAGGGAGATGTCAGGCAGGTTCAGCTCGCCAAAGGGGCGATTTTGTCCGGCTTCATTACCCTGCTTGGCCAAAGAGGAATTACAATGAAAGAACTGGATAAAGTCATGATCGCAGGGCAGTTCGGTGCACATCTTCCCGCAGATTCACTGGTCGGAACCGGTATTCTTCCTGAAGAGGTGAAGGATAAGCTGGTATATGTAGGAAATTCATCAAAGACTGGAGCATATATGACGCTGATGTCGTCTTCTGTGAAAAAAGAAGTAGAAGAACTTGCAAAGAAAATGGAATATATGGAACTTGCCGAGACGGAAAATTATGAGAGAGTATTCTCAGAATGCATGATATTTCCGACGAGATGAGATATGGGGACAGGTTCCCTGACTCACTATCAATAGTGAGCCAGGGAACCTGTCCCCGTGTCTCTCCCCCTGCTTCGAATTTTCCCGAATTTCTTCGAATTTTCTCGTATTTGTTCAGAATCATGAAAAGAGCAGTATAGTAAGAAAAGAGTAATCTTAAGAGGGGGAAAGCGGCGTGAAAAAAGGAACGCATGCAGATCAGAATTCCGTAGTGAGAAAAACGCGTGTCGGAATCAAAGAAATTGCGGTGGAAGCCGGGGTGAGTCCTACTACGGTGTCGAATGTTGTGGCGGGAAAAACGGAACGGATTTCGGAGGAGACCGTTCAGAAGGTAAAGAGACTTCTTGAAGAGAAAAAATATGTGCCCAGTATGGGGAACAGGCTGCTGTCAGGGAAACATTCCGGTGTGATTGGGGTTATGATAGGGAAAAAAATACAACATGCAGAAGCAGGCGAAGCTTCGCTGTGGATCCGGGAAGTGGAAAAGGAGATATACAGGCGTGGCTGCTATATGCTTCTGCATTTTTCTGATTCGGAAGAAGATATTCTGCGTATGGTAATGATGTGGAAAATGGAAGGGATCATTCTGAACGGATTTGGAGAGGAAACGGAAGAGAGCATCCGCAGCAGATGTGTGATACCTGTGATTTCGACTAAGACCGGGAATATTTTGGAAACGGAAATAGAGGCGGGGGAGTTGATGGGCAGATATGTTCTGAGCTGCGGACACAGGAGTATCTGTTTTATGGATGATGAAAACGCACATGCATTTTGGCAGGGGATGAAGAGGATGTTTCGTAATGAAAAGGCCGCATCTGTTCAGATGCAATATTTCCAGTTGCCTGCTGATAAAAACGGAAGAATTGAATTTTATAAAAAGAATCTTGCAAGAGAGGCATTTGAGAAAAAGCTGTTGATTTTTGCAAATGAGTATTATGCGGCGGAAGCGATGGGGTATCTGAGGGATATGGGGATTACTGTGCCCGGGGAAGTGTCGGTGTCGGCCTTTGGAGAGGATATATTTGCATCGATTACGAGGCCCGGGCTGACGAGTGTGAAAATGAATCTGCGCCGGAGTGCGGTAAAAACAGTGGAAATGCTGTTTGCCCTGATGCGTGAGGAGACTGAAAATGCCGGGGAAGAGAGGATCGAACTTGTACTTCGGGATTCTGTGCTGTACCGGTAGGACTGGAAGTGCGCGCTTATAGAAAATGTCTATTAAGATATCGAATTTATCGATTTGACGAATGGATTTGAGAGGCATACACTGAATATAAAGCGTGAAATTATAAGCGTGAAAACTTAAGAAACAGTTGGAGGAAAGCATGTATCAAGTAGGGATTGATATTGGATCCAGTGCGGCAAAAGCAGTTGTGATGAATGAAGGAGAAGTTGTCAGAACACTTTTGCTGAACACGGGATTCAACAGCAGAAAAACGGCAGAAGAGATTTACGAAACGTTTAAAAATGAGGGGATTACCAGGGAAAATGCCAGATATGTTGCAACCGGATACGGAAGAATTTCGGTTCCTTATGCGGACGATGTGATTACCGAGATTACCTGTCATGGAAAAGGGGCAGCATATTTGTTCCAGGAAGATGGTACTGTTATTGATATCGGAGGTCAGGATACGAAAGGGATTTCCCTGAAAAAAGGAAGAGTCATGAAGTTTATCATGAATGATAAATGTTCGGCAGGAACCGGAAAGTTTCTGGAAGTCATGACGAACAGACTGGGACTTACACAGAATGAGCTGTCCGAACTCGCTCGCAAGGGCAACCCGATCACGATCAGTTCTATGTGTACCGTGTTTGCCGAGTCCGAAGTAATCAGTCTGATCGGAAAAGGTACACCAAGAGAAGATATTGCATATGGTGTGATCGAATCGGTTGTGACAAAAGTGGTCCAGCTGATTTCTCAGGTTCCGGCTGACAAATATTTTCTGACAGGCGGTCTGTGTGAAGACGAATATATTATCGGACGACTGGTCAAAGCACTTGGAGCACCGGTTACAAGTACGCCGCTTGCACGTTTTGCAGGGGCAGTCGGAGCGGCCTTGATGGCCGAATAAATCACACATTAACGGAATGACGAAAGACAAGGAGAACAAGAATTAATGGAAGCATTTGAATTACCGAAAACCTTTGATGAATTTGTTGATGCGCGGAAAGCCGGATTTTTACGGGTGAAAGAATTCAAGGAAAATGGGGGGAAACTGGCAGGTTGTCTCTGCTCCTACACGCCTTCCGAACTGATGGATGCAGCCGGTGTCGCAACGGTGGGACTTTGCGGTACAAGTAACGAGACGATTGCGGATGCGGAGAAGGTTCTTCCGAAGAATCTTTGCCCGCTGATTAAAAGTACCTATGGGTTTGCATACTCACAGAAATGTCCGTATACTTATTTTGCAGATATGATCATTGGCGAGACGACCTGTGATGGTAAAAAGAAGATGTATGAGCTTCTGAATGAACTCAAAGAAACGTATGTGCTCCATCTTCCGCAGAGTCAGGAACGCGCCTATGCAAATAAGATCTGGTGCGAAGAGCTTCGGCTTCTGAAAGAACGCCTGGAAGAGAAGTTTGATGTGGAGATCACCGATGAAAAGCTGCGCGAGGCGGCTGCCAAGAGAAACCGGCTGAGAAAAGCGCTCTGCAGCATGTATGAACTGCAGGAAAGCTGCCCTCCGGCACTGAAAGGAACAGATATGATGCTTGCCCTCCAGCAGGGAACCTTTACATTTGATCTGGATCAGCAGATCGTAAATATTGAAGCCCTCGTTGAAAAAGCGAAAAAAGCGTATGAAGCAGGGGAACGTCCGGTCCCGGAAACAGCGAAACGAATCCTTCTCACCGGATGTCCGTCAGCCGGTGTCATTCAGAAAGTCGGAATGGTTATAGAGAATAACGGCGGAGTGCTTGTTTGTCTGGATGACTGCGGCGGAGAGCGTACAAACAAGCTGTTGGTTGATGTAGAGGCAGAAGACATTTTACAGGCAATCGCAGACCGCTATCTTGCAATCAATTGTTCTGTCATGACAACCAATTCAGGCAGACTGGAAAATACAAAGAAAATGATTGAAAAATATAAAGTAGACGGCGTGATCGAGGTCGTTCTTCAGGCTTGCCATACTTTTAATGTGGAAGCAGCTCAGATGGGCCGGATGGTAGAAGAACTGGGCATTCCTTATATGAAACTGGAGACAGACTATTCCACCACAGACAGCGGGCAGATTGAGACAAGAATTGCTGCATTTATTGAGATGCTTTAGAAGAAAGACAGGGGAAGAGACAGGGGGGGCCGTTTATTATTAAACATTTTTTTAAAATTTAAAATAACCCCTAATAATCACACTTAAAAAATTAAAAAAAAATTAAAAATTTATAAATAAAAATATTAAAAAAATAATTTTATTTTTAAAA
>NZ_JBQHUC010000052.1:0-12685 GCF_052065395.1 Bariatricus sp. HCP28S3_F11
TCTTGTGTTTTTAGATTTTACTAACTGCCCGGTCAGTAATAATCTAAATTTACTTGAGGTATTCTTTTTGGTCAATTCCCTTTACTCTTTAAAGTATACAGGAAGCTCCAATGATGTTTTTCAACAGTTCCCTCTATTCTAACACACATTGCCGAAATAAAAAAGAGATTTTTATCACAACAGTGCACCACTACGATGCACTGCTGCATGACATCCATCTATTCGTACAGTGGATATTTGTCACAGATTTTCGTCACTTCCCTGCGGATTTCATCAAATTTACTGTCAAAATCCGTAACCGTCTTCTTAATCAGTTTTGCAATCACACGCATGTCCTCTTCCTTCAGGCCGCGAGTTGTAACCGCCGGTGTTCCGATACGGATTCCGCTTGTGACAAACGGACTTGCCGGATCATTCGGCACTGCATTCTTATTCACAGTGATATATACTTCATCCAGACGTTTCTGCATTTCCTTACCAGTCACACCCATGTTCTGCAGGTCGACCAGCATCAGATGATTATCGGTTCCGCCGCTCACGAGGTTGAAGCCTTCTTCCAGCATTCCTTCAGCCAGCACCTTTGCATTCTTCACAACCTGCTGCTGATATTCCTTGAACTCCGGTTTCAATGCCTCTCCGAAGCAGACAGCCTTCGCTGCAATGATATGCATCAAAGGTCCGCCCTGTGTCCCCGGGAAAATAGCTTTATCAATCACTTTTGCATATTCTTCTTTGCACATGATTATTCCGCCTCTCGGTCCGCGGAGCGTCTTATGTGTGGTCGTCGTCACAACATCCGCATACGGAACCGGACTCTGATGAAGTCCTGCTGCAACAAGCCCTGCAATATGTGCCATATCGACAAATAAATAGGCGCCTACCTCTTTTGCAATGTCAGCAAAGATGTCAAACCGGATCTCTCTCGGATAAGCAGAAGCTCCTGCAACGATCATTTTCGGCTTACACTCTTTGGCAATTCTACGGATTTCATCATAATCGAGGAATCCCTCGTCGTTGACATTATACGGTACGAAATGATACAAAAGGCCGGACATATTGACCGGTGAGCCATGAGTCAAATGGCCTCCATGCGCCAGATTCAGCCCCATAACCGTATCTCCCGGCTTGAGAAATGCCTGATAAACAGCCATATTGGCGCTTGCCCCCGAATGTGGCTGTACGCAGACATGATCACAGCCGAAAAGCTTTTTTGCACGCTCGATTGCAAGATTTTCAAGAATATCCACATCTTCACAGCCGCCATAATAGCGTTTTCCCGGATATCCTTCCGCGTATTTATTGGTAGGTACCGTTCCCATCGCCAACATAACAGCCGGGCTTACGATATTCTCAGATGCGATCAGCTCCAGATTCCTTCTCTGCCGTCCCAGCTCCAACCCGAGTGCTTCGCCTACCTCCTTGTCATATTCACGAATGTAGTTCATGACATCTGTAATCATATTCATGGTCTTCTCCTCCTGTTCTTTTCTGCAAAAAGCAGGCAAAAAACTTTCACTTCAAAGTCTTCTGTCTGCTTTTCCTTTTTTTCACACAAGACCTTTTCGCAAGTTAAATCCTAGTATATAAACGGCTCCCTGCAAAGTCAAGCGTTAAATAATTATTTTATTTATTACAGCATCTCGATAAATGCCGCAATTCTTGTATTCAGCTGTCCGAGATCAGACTGGGAATAGTCCGTCTCCACGGAAATATACGGAATACCCTTTTCTTCATTTACAAATTTCATGATCTTTCTTGTTTCCACGCTATAAGTATGGCATGCCTGGAGAACCATCTCCACAACACCGTCCACCTTGTACTCATCGATCAGTCTTCCCAGAAGCTCCAGACGATTCGGGTTCGGAGTCATAACAGAACAGCCGATATTCAGATACCTTCTTGCCAGCGCATCGTATACATCCGGATTGTCTTCATCTACCAGCTTGTCAATAGACTTCGCTCCGGAGCAGTTTTCAAATGCAACAACCACACCGCCGTTACTCTCAATTGATTTTACGACTTTGACCGTTGCACCGCCGATCGGACATCCCGTAACCAGAATTCTCTTCTTCTTCGGCTCCATCTTGCCCTCTGCATACTCTTTCAGGATCTTGTCCGTCAGCGCATTGACCTCCTCCGGAAGCTTCTTTCTGTCAAATTTGAATGTACTTCCATAGAGAACATTGAACAGATTTTCTCCGCTGATCGGAGTCGGATCATTTTTCATCACCTCATACAGTCTCTTGAGCGCTCTTCTTCCCTCATTCTGAATACGGATGGCCTCTCGGATCTGCTCCTCCGTGATCTCCACTTCAAACTTTTCTTCCAGATACTCCTTAAACCGGATGATTTCTTTCTTCCAAAGCTTCAGGCTCTCTTCTTTCTGCGTATTTGGAAGCTCCATGATGAACATTTCTTTAAATTCAGACATATATTCATACATTTTTTTCTTACCGTCACAGGTCGTTTCCCCTACAACCACATCAGAGAAATAGAAGAACGGACATTTATCGCTTACAGCAAAACCGTAACTTGCTTTGATAAGCGGGCATAAGTTTCTCGGCAGATCCCGTTCTGCGATCGGGATCGTCTCATCTGTCATCGAGCAAAGTCCGACCGTAACCGCGCCCATCGCCATGGCGATCTCCTGCGGGAAATAGGTACAATAGGAACCTACAACCGGAATATTCTGATCTTTTATCTCCTTCATTGCCAAAAATGACTTTTTGCGCTGCTCCGCAAACTCTTCAAAAACCTCTGGTAATTCTTTGATAATTTCCATTTTCTTTTCCTCCATAAATAAATCATGAGATTTTTCCCTGATGCCTGCGGATTTCTCCGCATTTCATCCTATCTTTCATTATAAATTTCCCGATCCGCACATACAAATTTAAAATTCTGATAAATCTTGTCATTTATAGAGTATATCTATACCGCAAAACAACCTCACCAAATACTTATTTACGCAAAATGAAAGAGCCCGGTATCCCAGACTCTTTCCATTCCTATATTACCATTCAAATTTCTTTTCAAAATAAGCTTTCAGATCTTCGATCTTTACTCTTTCCTGCTGCATAGTATCGCGGTCACGAACCGTAACTGCTCCATCTTCTTCTGACTCAAAATCATAAGTAACACAGAACGGTGTTCCGATTTCATCCTGACGACGGTATCTCTTTCCGATATTTCCTCTGTCATCAAATTCACAGTTGTAGTATTTGCTCAGCTCTGTGTAAACCTTTTCCGCGCCTTCATTCAATTTCTTTGAAAGCGGAAGTACACCGATCTTAACCGGAGCAAGAGCCGGATGGAAATGAAGAACTGTACGTTTTGTACCGTCTTCCAGATCTTCTTCATCATACGCGCCGCAAAGGAAAGCAAGTACCATACGGTCTGCACCGAGTGACGGCTCAATAACGTATGGAATGTATTTTTCATTTGTCTCATCATCAAAATAGGTCATATCCTGTCCGGATACATTCTGATGCTGAGTCAGGTCATAATCGGTTCTGTCTGCGATTCCCCACAGCTCACCCCATCCGAACGGGAAGAGGAATTCTACGTCTGTAGTAGCTTTGCTGTAGAAAGAAAGCTCTTCTTTGTCATGATCTCTGTAACGGACTTCGTCTTCTTTTAAGCCAAGTGTATAGAGCCAGTCCAGACAATATTTCTTCCAGTATGCGAACCACTCAAGATCGGTATCCGGTTTGCAGAAGAACTCAAGCTCCATCTGCTCGAACTCACGGGTACGGAATGTGAAGTTACCCGGTGTGATCTCGTTACGGAACGATTTACCGATCTGGCAGATACCAAACGGAAGTTTCTTTCTTGAAGTACGCTGTACATTCTTGAAGTTTACAAAGATACCCTGAGCCGTTTCCGGGCGCAGATAAACAACGTTCTTTGCATCTTCTGTTACACCCTGGAATGTCTTAAACATCAGGTTGAATTCGCGGATCTCTGTGAAATTATGCTTTCCGCAGGTCGGACACGGGATCTCATGTTCTCTCACAAATGTTTCCATCTGTTCATGTGACCATCCGTCAATACTATCCGGAAGATCAATTCCATTTTCCTTGGCGTAATCTTCAATCAATTTATCTGCACGGAAACGTTCATGACATTCTTTACAATCCATCAGCGGGTCACTGAATCCGCCCAGATGTCCGGATGCCACCCATGTCTGCGGGTTCATCAGAATTGCACAGTCTACACCAACGTTGTATGGATTCTCCTGTACAAACTTTTTCCACCATGCTTTCTTAACATTATTCTTTAATTCCACCCCGAGGTTACCATAATCCCATGTGTTGGCAAGCCCACCGTAGATTTCAGACCCAGGATATACAAAACCTCTTGACTTTGCTAAAGCTACAATTTTGTCCATTGTCTTTTCTACCATAATACCAATCCTCGCATTCTCTTCTTTTTTTACAAAGACAATTGTTTCTACCAAAAATACACTTATCTTTGTGTGATTATCCTATTATACAGAGAGAATCCATATTTTGCAAGCATTCCTGCCATTTTTTTAACATATTGCGTCCAAAAAAATACATAATTAGCTATTATTTTAAGAAAATTCAGTCATTTTACCCCTGTATCCGTTCCATGTCCGGAGTTTTTTCTCTGGTCTCATCCCGATTTTCTTTATGTTTTTCAATAACATCCTGACAGATTTCCATACCTTTATAACTGAGATAATCTTCCACCCGCCCCGTCTGCGTAAATTTTTCCCAAAAGCACTCTTTCATCCCGGTCACCTCACCTGTTCTTCTGTTTCACAGCGTCCATAAACGCTACTCATTATTAGGTTGTCCAATGACTTATGGGATATACTTTATAATATCTGGCAACTTTTTTTACAGCCAAAACCCTTGACAAATTCGTTTAGATTCCCGCAATCTGTTCCAGAATCTCCAGTGATTTAAAACGCTTCTCCACATATACATCCAGATACCGCTCCATTACTTTTCCGAACTCGTCCAAAACCTCATCACTCAAAGTAAACGCAAACAGTTTTTCAATCGAAGATGTCTCTACGTACTGCATGGCATAAAGTGTCGAACTGTTCAGTTTTATTATGTCATACACGCTCCGGCTGCATGCACCGCAGACAATGCCACCTTTTTTTGCACTGAATAACAGGCTTTTCTCTGTACTTCCACAGGATACACACTGGAATACCTGCGGTCCTTCTCCGTTGATGCTCACCGCTTTCAGTTCAAAGATATACCGGACCAGACGCAGCGGAATCAGTCTCTTTGTAAGTGCCCGCATGCTTTGGTAAAGCAGCTTCAGCATTTCTCGTTCGTCATTCGATTCTCTGGTATAATAGTCTGCAAATTCCAGAAAATAAAACGCATAATATGCCGCTTCCACATCCGTCCTCAGCTCCGCGAAATAGTTGGAAATATCCGCAGACTGGATCGTATACGAAGTCCGCCCTTCGAACATCGAAAAGACACCAAAAGAACAGGGAGCCGTGACCCCCGCCAAATGGCTCTGCGGACGTCTGGCCCCCTTGGCAAATGCAGATATTTTTCCTCTCTCCTTTGTCAGGATCACGACCCGTCTGTCGTATTCCCCGACCGGCGATGCCGAAAGTACCATCCCCGTCAAAGTGACGATCTGACTCATCTTTCCTGCCTCCTGCTTCCTGCATATTTTCAGGTCTGCCTTGTTCTCTTTCGTTTCATTTAAAGTCGATTATTCTTCATCTTCCCGGTAGCCAAAGTTCTTAATCAGGAAATCACTATCCCGCCAATCCTTCTTCACTTTGACCCACAATTGAAGATTTACCTTCATATCCAGCATTTTCTCAATCTCAAATCGCGCAGTGCTGCCAATTTTCTTAAGCATGGCTCCCTGTTTCCCGATAATGATTCCCTTGTGGGAGTCCCGCTCACAGATGATCGTAGCCTCAATATCCATCACTTTCTTGCGCGCCTTCATTTTCTCGATTGAAACTGCAATCCCGTGCGGGATCTCTTCGTTCAGACAGTGCAATGCCTTCTCCCGGATGATCTCTGCAACAATCTGCCGCTCCGGCTGATCCGTGACGGTATCCTCATCGTAAAACTGCGGGCCATACGGAAGATATTTCATAATTACCTTCAGCAGTTCTTCGGTATTATCTCCTGTCCTTGCGGAAACCGGAACGATATCCACAAAATCAAAGATCTCACTGTATTTCGCAATACACGGAAGCACATCTTCTTTTTTCACAGAATCCACTTTATTGATCACCAGAACGACCGGTGTATTCACCTTTTTCAGCTGCTGTACGATATGCTGCTCGCCGGCTCCGATAAAGGTCGTGGGCTCGACCAGCCAGAGCACCACATCCACTTCATTCAGGGTACGTTCCGCAACATTTACCATATATTCACCAAGCTTATTCTTGGCTTTATGAATTCCGGGCGTATCCACAAAAACGATCTGCCCTTTCTCCGTTGTCAGAACCGTCTGGATCCGGTTTCTTGTCGTCTGCGGTTTGTTGGATGTGATCGCAATCTTCTGCCCGATCAGATAATTCATCAACGTTGATTTTCCCACGTTCGGTCTTCCGATGAGTGTCACAAATCCCGATTTATAATCTGCTCTCATGTATCCTCCTTCTCCTCGCTGCCCATTGCAGCCTTTCTTTCTAGAATAAATCCTTTACTTCCATAAAGACATCTTTTTCTTCTTCGATCTTCGCTTCATTTCCGATCACACAGATCTGATTTCCGGCAAGTACTGCCTTCGCCACAGGAGCCAGAGCGCGAATATCCTCCTGCGTAGCCTCAAGGATCTGCTGCCGTTCTGTACGAATCATCTCTTCACTCACATGATTCATATACAGATTCATGGATCGATCCCCTTTTGCTGCCGGTGTCATCGGCTGATCAATATTGCTGATGGTTCCGATGATATATTTGGTCATGTCACGCTCACTTACGGTGAAATTCTCCAGATACTCCGGAACACCGTCATAGACTTCCAGCGTCTTTTTCAGGTTCGGATCACGATAAGACACAAAATATCCCTCACCAATCCGGTTGAAATTACTCATGCATCCGTAAGCTCCGCCCTTCACGCGGATGTTAACCCAGAGATATTCATAGCTCATAATCACCTTCAGAATCTGAAGCGCTCCGGTATAGGATTCGCCCGCATCGATAAAGTTTCCGGCTTTTGCGGCAAACTGTACTTTAGATGAGGTCTTGAAGCCTTCATTTTTCTGCTCGCACCGGATCACGCATGCCGGCTTTGCTTCCTGCTCATCAAACAATGCCATGTTCAGCTTCTCGAGTTCATTCTCCAGTCCGGCAAGACCTTCTCTAGATGCTGTGTAACTTACCATCATATTTCCTCTGCAGAACAGGGTTTTTACCAAAGACTGCAGCATCGTTATCAGTTCTTCTTTCTCTTTTTCAAAATGTTCTTCCATTCGGCTGACATTCTGGTAGTACTCAATACCGCTTGTCATATCCTTGAATCTGGAGATTGGAGAACGATAAGACATCGCCCGCAGCGCAGACGCAGAGTGTCCTGAAGACAGGAAACGTGCCTGCATCCGTGATTTATTCATGGACAGGATCTCCTTCAAACGTTTCTCATCATCCAGTTTCGAACAAATGAGGATCTCCTGCATCATCTCAAGTGCAAATGGAATCTTCTCATACAGCGCCTTGGTCTTAATCTCAAATGTCGCTTTAAATTCTTTTTCTGTTACCTTTGTCACATCCGGATATAATTCGAGAGAGGTCCCGATTCCTCCGGTATTGACATTGATTTCATTAAACAATTCACCGTAATCATAATGCTCCGTATCGATGATTCCGAGCACTGCCTGCAACACACCGACATACGGAAGCTGTTCCGCCGGAACTTCTGACAGATCGAACATCAGATCCAGATATCCGATTCCGTTCGTCTCAATCTCATGGAATACCACCGGAACTCCCGCCAGAGTCATCTCCTCATTGTAAACCGGAGCGATTTCCCTTGAGATATCTTCTCTTTCCAACATCGGGATCTTCTCCAGTTCTTCCTGACTGGACGGCTCCTCCTGATACTCCAGAAGCCGTCTGGTATCCTCTACCAGTTTCTCGATTTCCGCATCGCTTAAGGAGGCCTTATATGCCTGCAGTTTATCGTGAAGTTCTGCATCCAGGCGCGCAGTGCGTCCCTGTTCCGGCAGTACGGTCACAATAGAACCATGCGGATTATCCAGCAGATATTTCTGGATCAATTCTTCAAAATATCCGTTCTTCACCTGTTTTTTCATAAACGCAAATGTATCCAATGCCTCCACATGGATGAACGGTTTTGTCTCATCGTAAAGCCAGCTGTCAAAAATCTGAAGCCCATACATGAGTCCCTTCGGATATCCTCCGAAATCTGCTTCTCTGTAACGAAATTCATGATAATTGATTCCCGCCTCAAGTGCCTTGGGATCCATGCCCTCTTCCACGATCTTCTTTAATGTACTTTCAATGATACGGACAAATTCGTCTTTCTGATCTTCATTTGCATTTTTTGCGACCACAGAGAAAATCGGTTGGTAAATACTGTTATCATAAGAACCGGTAATATCCTTTCCGATTCCGGCATCCATAAGCGCCTTCTTAAGTGGTGCCCCCGGCGCAGAGAGGAGTGCATAATCCAGAATCTGAAACGCAAGGTAAAGCTCTCTGTCCAAACTCGTTCCGACTACTTTATTATAAGAAAGATAGGTATTATCTTCCAAAGGTTCATTACTGGAAACCGAATATTTCATGGAAAGCTCACGTACCGCATCAAATGGCTTCTGGAGATGAATCTCAGAATCCACCTCGATCTTATCATATTTACAGAGGTATTCCCGATCCAGCCATTCCAGCTTTTCAGCCATATCCATATCGCCATACAGATAAATGTAACTGTTTGACGGATGATAGTAAGTCCTGTGGAAATCCAGATATTCTTCATAAGTCAGATTCGGGATCTCATCCGGATCCCCGCCGGACTCATTTGCATAAGTCGTATCCGGGAAAAGCGAATTCAGAATCACCCGATCCAGCACACCGTCCGGAGAAGAAAATGCGCCCTTCATTTCATTGTATACCACGCCGTTATAAGACAATTCCCCGTCCTTGTCCTCCAGCTGGTAGCTCCATCCCTCCTGGCGGAAGATTTCTTCATGCTTATAAATATTAGGATGAAGCACGGCATCCATATAGACATCCATCAGATTCTGAAAATCCTTATCATTACAGCTTGCGATCGGATACACCGTCTTATCCGGATACGTCATGGCATTCAAAAAGGTGTTCAGAGATCCTTTGACCAGTTCCACAAACGGATCCTTAGCCGGGAATTTCTCCGATCCGCAGAGTACCGTATGCTCCATGATATGCGGCACACCGGTACTGTTCTTCGTCGGTGTGCGGAATGCAATGTTAAAGACTTTGTTATCATCATCATTGGAAATCAACAGCACTCTTGCCCCGCTCTTTTTATGCTTCAAAAGTGCACCTTCTGATTTCAGATCATCCAGTTTGCGCTGCTCAATCACCTCATATGCAGCCAGTTTTGTCAAATCCATGTTTCTGTTCCTCCCAATTCTATCTTGTAATGTTATATTCTTTCTTATCATAATGATATATGTTGTTATTTGCATTATAAAAAACGATACTTCATACTGTGCATATGAAACAGTTTATCACACCCGTTCAAAATGTACAAGGGTTCGGAATTTGTTCCTCCCTTCCTTTGTAACATTTCATTCTTGCGACTGAACGGAGTGTTTTCATTCCAGAATTTCTGGTTTGGGGCAGTGCCAAGATATTGTCTTTACGGGTTATTCTACAATTCCATTCCAATAAACCGTAACATATCACTGCTCCCTGTGTACCATTTTCTCATATGCATAACAGCAAAAAAAAACCGCTGCACTTTCCTCATAATGCAACGGTTTTCCTATTTTATGCCTCTTCAGCCGGATTCAGTTTACTAATTACAAACAAGGTTCCAAGCATCAGAACGATTCCGATTGGAAGGGCGATCCATGCGCTCTGTACAAAACCTGCTACGATGTAAGTTACGAAGGATACGGCCGCACAGGTGATTGCATACGGAAGCTGCGTATTTACATGATTGATATGGTTACTCTGGGCTCCTGCGGAAGCCATGATCGTTGTATCGGAAATCGGTGAGCAGTGGTCACCACACACTGCCCCTGCCATACATGCAGAAATAGAAATGATCATCATCGTTTCATTTCTTCCTTCAAATACTGCAACAACGATCGGGATAAGGATACCGAAAGTACCCCATGATGTTCCGGTCGCAAATGCGAGGAAACATGCTACCAGGAAAATGATTGCCGGAAGCAGATTCATAAGTCCCTGTGCACTGGTTTCCATCATACCAGCTACAAACTCTTTCGCGCCAAGACTGTCTGTCATCGCCTTCAGGGTCCATGCAAAGGTCAGGATCAGGATTGCAGGAACCATTGCCTTAAATCCGTCCGGGATGCAGGACATACAGTCGCTGAAGCTCAACACTTTTCTTACCACATACAGAATGATTGTGATGATAAATCCGAAGAAGCTTCCCAATACCAGGCCAACAGAAGCATCACTGTTGGAGAATGCTTCTACAAAGCCGACCCCGTCAAAGAAACCGCCTGTATAGATCATTCCGATCACGCAACAGATGATCAGGGAAAGGATTGGAATCAGCAGATCGATCACCTTGCCCTTACCGTTATCGGTCATATCCTCCTCCGCATTTGCATACGGACGATCCGGAGTTGTATAAAGATCACCTTTTTTTGCATTTGTTTCATGAACTTTCATTGGTCCATATTCTACTTTCATCAGAACCATTCCCACCATCATTACGATTGTAAGCAATGCATAGAAATTATAAGGGATTGCACGAATGAAAATGGAAAATCCGTCTTCACCTTCAACAAAACCAGTCACTGCAGCAGCCCAGGAAGAAATCGGTGCAATAATGCAGACCGGTGCAGCCGTAGCGTCAATCAGATATGCAAGCTTTGCACGGGATACATTCTGTTTGTCTGTAACCGGACGCATTACACTTCCGACTGTCAGACAGTTAAAATAGTCATCAATGAAAATCAACACACCCAGAAGAATGGTCGCAAGCTGAGCGCCTGCTCTGCTCTTGATATGGGAACTTGCCCATCTTCCGAAAGCCGCAGAACCACCCGCTTTGTTCATCAGGCAGACCATTGTTCCCAGGATTACAAGGAACACCAGAATACCCACATTGTAGCTGTCTGATAATACTCCGATAATTCCGTCCTGGAAAATGTGTGTGATCGTTCCTTCAAATCCGAATCCTGAATAGAAAAGACCTCCTACCAGAATTCCAATAAACAGGGAACTGTACACTTCCTTTGTGATCAGTGCAAGTGCAATCGCAACGATCGGCGGAACCAGTGCCCAGAAGCTCGCGTACATTGACGGCACATATTCCTCTGCCTCTTCAGCCGCAAGTGCCACCAGCGGGCAACAGCTTACCGAAACGATAAGTGCTGCAAACGCGTAAAGCATTTTTTTCAATTTTTCTCTCATTTTTCATCCTCTCTTTTCCATAAAAAATACCATGAATAACGCTTTCCCGTAAGGCGCATTCATGGCATAATTCTTCTGTAAATTCATCATTCGGTCCATATCCTTGATAGCGCTCCACATACGTGACAGTCCGATACATATTCTGTACCGTCCCAGAAACCGACTTTGGGAAATCAGTCTCTTCGGCGGACTCCCCTTTCACAGCGATCGCCTTCCCGGCTATATGATCTCTGCTACTCATGAATTCCGCGCCTCTATCCAGCTCTTTATTCATATAGTTATACTTGTAACATTTTTATGGAGTCTTGTCAATGTATTTCCCGCTATTAACAGACTTTTCCTGATTTAGTTTCGAAAAACCATATAAATTCTTTGATGCTTTTCATCGTTTCTATTCCCTATGATAAATCTCATGAAGCCGCTTATAAAGAGGTGACAGCTTCCCATAGATCTCCTTGTATACATCTGTATACAACTCATCATAAACCTGATGAATTTTCTCATCCGGCTCAAACCTATCCTTTTCATGGACCATTGCTTTTACCCCATCTTCATAGCTCTCAAACACCCCGATTCCCACGAATGCGGCAAGTGCACAGCCGATTCCGGTAGCCTCATATGTCTGTGTCCTCACAACAGGCAGTCCAAACATGTGGGCCGTGATCTGACAGATCTCATCACTCTGCGATCCTCCTCCTCCGAGATAGATTGCCTGAAATTTATGACCGGCTCTCTGCTCCATCACTTTCATTCCGTCGATCAATGCGAAATTAATTCCTTCGATAATCGCGCGATACAGATGGATCCTGGTATGAGCATCCGAAAATCCTATGATTGCTCCTCTTGCAGTCGGCATCGTGATATTCGGCGTAAAATATGGTTGGAACAGAAGTCCCTCACAACCTTCCGGAACGTTTTTGAGACTCTGATTAAGAAGTTCCTCCGGAGAAATACCCAGTCTCTTTGCCTGAATCACCTCTTTTGCCACAAACTCTTTCGTGACATGCTCCCACTACTTAAGCCCTAAAGCTTTGAAGTAGGGGCTTCTTACTCAATAACCCGATAGGGCTAAGTATCAATAAGCTATCCCCGCGTGCCCCGCGGTTCTT
>NZ_JBQHUC010000053.1:0-12183 GCF_052065395.1 Bariatricus sp. HCP28S3_F11
AGACGCTGCTCTTGTTGGGCGCATATCCGTCGATACTTTATCGATGCCGTTCCCAAAGGAAAACAGTATGACTACAGTCAGCCGGCAGTGCAGGGAGTCCAGTACTGCAATCGGTTATTCGCCATTGAGTACTCCATTAACAAAAAGTATCCCGGTGATTATGAAAAGCGAAAGCAGCTGCGTCTCGAGAAGGAAAAACCTGTTCTGGAGGCTTTCTGGTCGTGGCTCGATCAGCAGAAGCCAGTCCGGAACACCCGGATGGATAAAGCGGTTAATTATGTTCTCAACCGGCGTGATACAGCGGAGACCTATCTGGAAGACGGGCGGTGCAGCTTTACTAATAACCTCAGCGAGAATGCGATTCGTCCACTTGCAGTAGGGCGGAAGAACTGGCTGTTCAGCAATTCCGTTGACGGAGCGAATGCCAGTGCAGTGGTCTACACAATGGTTGAGATGGCAAAAGCACATGGGCTGAATATTTATGGATATCTTAAATTTCTGCTGGAGCACCGGCCAAGTAAAGATATGACCGATGAACAACTGGAAGAACTGGCACCTTGGAGTGAAAAACTCCAATCTATCAAAAATCGCATGTGAATTATAGTGAATTACTCCAACTCGCAAAGGGCTGGGGTAATTTTGTATCTGACCGCATTAATATTTGGCGCTTACATTCCATCTCCGCTATTTTTATATACTTGTAAACAGATGCTCTGGAACAATCCATGATACGAGCCATCTCGGAAATGTTGATGTTTCCGGCTTTATACATCTGATAATACTTCCAAAACTTATCTGGAAGGTTATCCTTCGTGGTTTCCGGTCTTCCGATCTGCTTACCTTTGGCAACTGCGTTCTTCTTCCCTGATTCATTTTCTGTTATCTGAATGTTCGACATAATATACCTCCGAATTTATAAACTAGAATTAGTATATCATTTAACTGCAACACTGGTCTCACTGGTGGGAGCTGTCCTTGAAAGCGCATCCATTCAGGTGATGAAAAATGAAAGAAGGGCAGATGCCACCAGAGCGATGGAATCTGTATTTGCAGAATATCAAAGAGATCTTCTGGATCGATATGAGATATTTGCACTGGATGAGAGCTATGAATCGGAACAGGTATCAGAGTCTGCTATTTTAAACCGAATGTCCTATTATGGGGCAGAAAATATGGACAAAGAGATCGATGCGATTCGTTATCTGACGGATGAAAACGGGAAGGCATTTTATGACCAGGCGGTTCAGTATGAAAAAGAAAAGACGGGGGCAGCGGCGGTAGAGGAGATGGCCGGGAAATCTTCTGTGTGGAAAGAACAGGAGAGCCAGGCAGAGCAATACGAAAAAGAGGATACAGAGACGAGTTTTGAATTAGAGCGTATGCTTGAGGAGGAAAGCCAGAAGCTGCCGCAGGAAGGAAATCCGCTTCCGGTCGTTTCGAATATAAAGGCAGGTGGAATATTGAATTTTGTCCTGCCGGATGGATTTGAGGTTTCGGATAAGACAGTGGATCTGTCATCGTTTGTATCACATCGTGAACTGCAAAGCGGTTATGGAAGCTTTCGGGAGAAGGTTCAGGGAACCGGTGACACCATTTTTTTCAATCTATACCTTATGGATCATTTTAATCACGCAGTTAAAAAAGAAAAAGAAAGTGTGCTTCAATATGAGTTGGAGTATCTTCTTGCAGGAAAGTCAAGTGACAGGGAGAATCTGGAGGCGGTTGTAAAGAAACTCTGCAGTATCAGGTTCGCCGTCAATTATGCTTATCTTCTGACAGATGTGGAAAAGCAGGCAGAGGTGCAGGCTGCATCCGTGGCAATGTGTGCGCTCCTTGCAGTTCCGGGCATAACTGAGGTTGTAAAGCAGGCACTTCTCCTTGCATGGGCGTATGGAGAAGGAATCGTTGATGTGAAAACTCTTCTAACCGGGAAAAGAGTTCCTTTAGTAAAGTCGTACGAGACGTGGCAGCTTTCGTGGGAGAACCTTCTGCATCTGGGGGAAGATCAGTCGGTTCTGGAAGGCAGGGATGCAGAGGGCGGATATTCTTATGAAAAGTATCTGCAGGTGCTGCTTATGCTGGAAAAAAAGGAAAAACTGACAATGTGGGCATTGGATCTGGAAGAACTGAATCTCAGAGAAATTGCAGGAAAAACATGGTTTCGCGCAGACTCATGCGTGGTGGCGTTAAGAGCCAATATGGACTGTGGACTGCGCAGATCGATCCACTACAGATTTGCGGCAGAATATCAGTACAAATAGAGGGAAAATAAAAGGAGGTGGATACAGATGTCTTTTCCGTTCCTCGATTTTTTGGTCTGTATAATTGCAAACATATATGATACACGTCGATACAACAATTCTTTCAGGAAGGAGGAAGGATTTGGTTTCTCGCGAAAAGGCGCAGCTCTCTTGACGGAAAAGGCATCTGTATCTGCCTCGCGAAAAGCGCGGATCATGGAAGGCAGCATCACTGTGGAAGCTGTCGTGTGTATTCCGCTGTTTTTATATGCATCTATTTGTCTGATTTGGCTGTTGGAGCTTCGTTCCATACAGCTTGTCGTCAGGGAAGGGATGCAGGGAGCCGGAAAAGAGCTGGCACAGGAATGCTATGAGCTGCCGCTTCTTATTCCGGCAAGAGTGGAATCAAAGATCGTCAGTCTGATCGGGGAGGAGCGGCTTGACCGAAGCTGTATTGTGGAAGGGAGCGAAGGCCTGGAATGTGAAAAATCTTACATCTGGCCGGGAAGCGCGATCATCGAATTAAAGACAAGCTATCAGGTAAAGCTTCCGTTTCCGCAGTTTTTGATTCCGCCGATCCGGTATCAGGAGTCTATGAGAATCAAAGGGTGGACCGGGTATGTGAAACAATCCTTTGGTCAGACGGGACAGCAGGAAATTGTGTATATTACGGAAACAGGAATCGTTTATCACAGGGATTATCACTGCACATATCTGGAACCGTCTGTACGTCTGGTGTCGCTTGAAGAGATCGAGTCACTGAGAAATCAGAGTTCCGGAAAATATTATCCCTGTGAACTGTGCGGAAGGTTCTGTAAGGGGAATGCTTATATCACGGATTATGGGAATCGGTATCACAGTACTTTGGACTGCAGCGGTGTGAAACGAAAAATTTATGCAGTCCCGATCCGTGAAGTTAAGGGAAAGGGAGCGTGTTCAAAATGTGGAAAATAGAAGAAATGGCGGTTTTGGCATTTCTGGGAGCGGGGGCCGTATATGACTTCAGGAATAGAAAAATCCCGGCAGGTTATCTGATGTTTGGAACAGTAGGAATTGTTTTTTATCTGGCATTCGAGGGTCAGATGGAGTGGTATCTGTGGCTTCCGGGACTGGCGACCGGACTGCTCTTCCTTCTTTGTTCCAAGATCACCGAAGAAGGGATTGGATATGGGGATAGCTGGATGATCCTGAATCTGGGACTTTTTCTCGGAATCTGGCGGCTTCTGATATCGCTCGGCATTGCATTTTCGGCGGCAGCAGCGGCGGCGGGAGTCGGTCTGGCGCTGAAAAAATGGAATCGTAAGACGAGAATACCCTTCTATCCCTTTCTGGTAGTCGGTTATGTGGGGGCATTGTTATGGTGAAAAGAGGAACAGAAGGAATAAAAAAGAAGTCCGGGCGGACTGTGCGTGCCTCGACCGTGGTGGAAATGGCGTATCTGATGCCGCTTGTGCTTATGGTGTGGATGCTCGTGATTTTCGGGTTGTTTTACTATCATGATAAAACAATCTTAATGGGAGCGGCATATGAAACGGTAATTGTGGGAAGTGAGATCTTATATGGGATGGAAGAGTTCCCGCAGGAAGAAATGGAGAATTATTTTCGTGAGAGAATACGGGGAAAACTGATGTTTTACGGGCAGGTGTCCGTGAATGTATATGAGGAACAGCAGAGGATCATTGCAAAGGCCAGTGCGAGTGCGAAAGGGATGGAACTTCAGGCATCCGGAAGTGCTGTCATTACGGAGCCTGAGAAGCAGATCCGCAGGCTGAAAGCCGGAAAGAAGAAGTTGGAGGGTGCGCTGCAATGAAGACGGAATATGAACGGAATCTGCATCATGCATGGATGATTCTGGAGTTTGATGAGATCTATGAAGAAGATTACCAGATGAGGATGCTGGCAGAGAACCATCTTAACTGTCTGCTGGATGTAAAGGGACAGGGAATGGACCGGAAAAGCAGGTACCAGTATGAGGTGGGCGGAAAGACATCGATGGCTGCGATGGGAGAACGTCAGAAATGGAATTTTTCGCGGATGAAGGAATTCATGCAGCAATTTGTGGAAGCAGTGCGCGAGGTGAATAATTATCTCCTTGATGTGAATTGTCTGAACCTGGATCCGGAATATATCTATTACCAGAACGGACGATATTTTTTCTGCTATTGTCCCGCATTCAAGGGAAATATATGGGAGGCATTTCATGTACTGACAGAATATTTCGTCAGAGAGACAGATTATGAAGATAAAGAGGCAATCTATCTTGCATGCGAGCTTCATAAAGCTTCTATGGAAGATAACTATAATATAGAACAAATACTGGAGAGGATTCTGGAAAGGAAAGAGCAGAGAATGGAAGACGTGAAGAAAAATCTGAAATACGGTAATGCAGCATATGAACTTAAAGAGGATCAAATCCTGGATGATTGGGCCGGTGAACAGGAGCTGAAGGGAAATGTGATGAAAGACAGAGAAACAGTATGGGGATTTGTGACGAGAAAAATCAGGAAAAGAAATCACAGAAATTGGGA
Organism: Bariatricus sp. HCP28S3_F11; assembly: GCF_052065395.1. Lineage (NCBI taxonomy): Bacteria > Bacillati > Bacillota > Clostridia > Lachnospirales > Lachnospiraceae > Bariatricus > Bariatricus sp. HCP28S3_F11. Next base: position 4,769 of record NZ_JBQHUC010000053.1, read on the forward strand.
AAATCGGGAGGTGCAGGAAGAAAATGAAGCGGAAAATTATCGGAATTATTGAGTAAAGTACTTCCGCCGGGAATCATTTCCAGCGGAAGTGAATGTAAAATATTGGTAACAAAACACTTGTAAATCATACTCTCATTCCATATAATAAAAAATAAGGTTATGAAATGGGCAATAATACAGTAAAACGACTGCCCTTCTGAACTTCTGAATCTACAGATATGGTTCCGCCGTGAGCTTCGATGGTACGTTTGGCGATTGCAAGTCCGAGACCGGTTCCGCCGGTTTTATGGGTTACGAAAGCATCAAATATCTCGTCAAGCTGTTCTTCGGGAATACCGCAGCCATCATCTGAGATAATGATTTTCAGAAAATGGTCATCTGTATCGGCCTCCACCCGGATGGTCCCGTGAGCAGACACCGCATCACCGGCGTTGCGAAGAAGATTGAGAAAGACTTCCTGAAGCTTTACCTTATCTCCCTGGATGACCGGAAGTTCAGGAGAGATTCGGGAAGTAAATTCAATGTCTGTTTCGGCGCAGGAAGCGGCAAAGGACAGACAAAGATGACTGAAAAAATCGAAGGCAGAAAAAGAAGAACGGTTGATACGTTCTCCGTTGTTATAGGCAGAAAGCTCCTGCAGCAGAGAAATCATAAATTCAATATCTTCCCGCATGTCATTCCAGTGACGGAAATCCCGTGTCTCAGGATGCTGGGACTCGATCAACTGTAATGTACTGTAGATGAGTGTGAGAGGATTACGGATCTCGTGGCTGATCTTGCTGATCGTATATTGCTGGTCATCCAGAAGCTTTTGGATCAATGCCCTGTTTTCAGGTTTTGCGTTCATCAGTTGTTGTAATTGCTCATAATCATGATTTGTTAATGACATTATCATACCGCCTTTCCAAACATAGTGTAGCATTGGCGGTATAGATATTCAAATATATTTTAAAGAAAGAGGTAAGAAATATGAGAGATGAGAACTGTATTTTCTGTAAAATTGCAAACGGAGAGATTCCTTCAGCTACGTTGTATGAAGATGATGATTTCAGAGTCATTCTGGACCTTGGACCGGCAACAAAGGGACATGCCCTGATCCTTCCGAAAGAACATTATGCGAATCTGTATGAGATTGACGATGAACTTGCAGCAAAAGCATTCAAACTGGCGAAAAAGATGGTCATCAAGATGACAGAAGTGCTTGGATGTGACGGATATAATGTTGTACAGAATAATGGCGAGGCAGCAGGACAGACAGTTTTCCATTTCCATATGCATCTGATCCCGCGGTATAAGGATGATGATGCACGCTTCGGATGGAAGACAGGACAGCTCACGGATGAAGTCAGAGACGAAATTCTTGCAAAATTAAAATAAGGAAATCGGAACTGAGTAAACATGAGTGAGATACAGAGGGGTGTAAGTGTGGACACTCAAGATAAAGATACACGTAAATTTGAGGAAATTTACATTAAGTACAAAGAAGTTGTGTACAAAACCGCGCTGCGTTACTCTGATTACAATAGAGAGATTTCTCAGGAGATGACACAAGAGGTATTTGTGAAATTGTGTGATTATCCGAATCTGCTCCAAGAAGAATATATTGGTGCATGGTTGGTGACAAGTGTAAAAAATGCGACGATCAATTGCATAAAGAAGGGAAAATACGAGATCCTGAGTGAAGATGGGGGTTTCATTGCAGAAACAGAGAATAGTACGCAGAAAAGTCCGGAGGATGCGTTCTTTGAAGAGTTCACACGGGATCAGAGAAACAAGAAGGCAAAGAGGATTCTTGATGATCTGTACGAGATCAATGAACGCTGGTATGATGCTGTGACAAAATCTTATTGTCTGAACATGCCACAGAAAGAAGTGGCCGAAGAGATGGGAGTCAGTATCGAAGTGCTTCACAGTGTTTTGTACAGAGCCAGAGAATGGGTAAAGAAAAGATATAAGTCCGATGAGGATTAAGAAAACGGAGAATGGCAACAAAAAACAGGTGCCGTTCCGGCACCTGTTTAACATGCATATTTCATATTTATCTGGATGCTGCTTCCTCGATCAGACCGATGATGGTCTCGATCGGACTTTGCTGTGAGGACTGATTCATTGCTTCCACAAAGGTTTCGCGGGAGTCGTAAAGCTTATGAACAGCCGAAAGGAGACGTTCGTCAGTCAGCTCTTCTTCTTCCAGGACCATGCTGAATTTCTGGCGTTCGAAAGAGCGGGCATTGAGAATCTGGTCTCCGCGGCTCGCACTTGCAGAAAGCGGAATCAGCAGATTCGGTTTGCGAAGGGCAAGAAGCTCGCAGATCGCATTGGCTCCTGCGCGGGAGATTACAATATCTGCCAGAGCGAAGAGATCTCTCAGTTCATCCTGAATATATTCGAACTGAGCATAACCTTGCAGGCCTTTCAGGGATTCATCCAGTTTGCCCTTGCCACAAAGGTGGATGATCTGGAACTCTTCCAACAGCTGCGGAAGGATTTTGCGGACAGCCTGATTGACTGCGGCGGCGCCGAGGCTTCCTCCGACGATGAGGATGACCGGCTTTTCTTCCTGGAAACCACAGAATTTGCGGGCTTTTTCCTTATCACCGGTCATAAGCTCCTGACGGATCGGAGAACCGGTAAGGACTGCTTTATCTTCAGGCAGAGCCTTCAGAGTTTCAGGAAAATTGCAGCAGACTTTGGTCGCGGATGGAATCGAGATTTTGTTCGCAAGACCCGGAGTCATATCGGATTCATGAATGATGACCGGAACGTGGTTGCGTTTTCCGGCGATCACAACCGGAACACTGACGAATCCGCCTTTTGAGAAAATAACATCCGGTTTTAAATCTTTTATAATTTTATTTGCTTCGCTGAATCCCTTCAGAACACGGAAAGGGTCTGTAAAATTCTGAAGGCTGAAATAACGGCGGAGCTTTCCAGAAGAAATACCGTGGTATGGAATGCCCTGCTTTTCAATCAGGCTTTTCTCTATACCATTATATGAACCAATGTAATGTATATCGTATTGAAGTTCCTTTAAACGCGGTAACAGCGCAATATTTGGTGTAACATGCCCGGCAGTACCACCGCCGGTTAAAATAATACGTTTCATAGATAGTCCTCCCACTTTATCATATTATGCGGGGGTTAAAGTCATGCATTTTCGTACCAATATGAATGACATAACTTGTTGGCCCTGATACCATATAATTTTAGCAGATAAAGGAAAAAGGTCAAGAAAAAGGGAAAAGAAATCATAAAGAATGATTACAGCCGGGGAATAAAAATATGGCTGTGACAAAGAATGAGGTTGCTGAAATGAAGAATGAACAAGAAAAATTGGAAGATTTTTTGAAATCAGAACTGATGAAAGAGGGAGATGAAATTCTGGCAGAAATAGAAGCAGATGAATCCCTGAAAGATATTTCACTTCCCGAGGAGATGGATGAGGGATTATGGAAGAAAATGAAGAAGAGGCAGGCTGAGAAGGCTGCTTATGAGGCGTTGTCTGAAAAAGATAAAGAGGCACTGCGTCTGGGGCGGGAAATGATGATGCTGAATGAGTGTGGTGAGGATGGAGATAAAGATGAGAAGAATGCGGTTGTGGAACATGATGCGGTGGATGATGGGGAAAGTGGAGTAGAGAACGATAGTGCTAAGGTTGTGAAGTATTCGAAGAAGAGGAAGAGGAGAGTTTATCTTTTGGTTGCGGCTGTGGCGGTGTTGGCGCTGGCGGCTGGGATGACTAGTATTGGTGGGGCACCGTTTGTCACTGGGATGATGAAGAAGATTATTGGAGATAGAGAAATGGTGCAGATTGATAGTGAAAGAGAAGGGAATGAAGATAGAGTTACTACAGAGAATGAGGAAGAGAAAATTTGGCAATCAATTAAAGAAACGTTAAAAGTTGAACCAGTTCGTTGGGGATATATACCAGAAGGAACTAAAATAATTAAATATGATATTAATGAAGAAATAGAAGAGGCAGAAATTATTGGTGAGTATAGAGGAGAAATTATTGAATATCAATTATGGGTCAACTTAAATAATAAATCAATGGGATATGATATAGAAGATAAACTGCTTAATGAAGAAGAAGTGAAAATCTCAGGAGTGGAAATTAATATAAAACATTATGAAACTTTGGATGATAAAAATGATGAATATGTTGCGCAGTTTGTATATAATAATGTTTATTATACTTTGAATGGAAGGCTTCCTCAAGATGAATTTATGCAAATGATAAATAATTTAATTTTTATTTAGATTTAGCGTAAGTTTTATGAAGTTGAATTGTTATATATATAAAAGAATAATTCAGAAGGATACAAAAAGAGGAGGTAAAATGAAAAGATCAAAATCGTTGCTATTAGTATTAGTACTTACGTTAGGTATGCTTGTAGTACCTAGTAAAGAAGTTAAAGCGGCTGAATTGGGAGAGTGTATAGATGGCTCCTATTTGATTGAAGATGATAGTTCAGAAGGTGAGGATGTAAAAATAACCAGAGGAATGTATTTAAAAAGTGGAACTTCTTCAATTGCAGAAGTTGGAACAGGAAAAATTGCTGCAAGCGGAAAAACAGTGGGGCAAATCGTAGTGTCTAAAATATCTGTTGTAGTGCGAGTTGAAAAATTAGTAAATGGAAGTTGGCAAGCCTATACAACTTGGTCGGCTACAGAGTATAATTCTGCGTATGTAAGTGCAAGTAAAACATTATCTGTTCCTATTGGATACTATTATCGAGTATATAGTACTCATACAGCAAATTCGGATGTGAGTGGTTCTTACACAAACGGAATCCACATTTAACCGTTACCCATAAAAGCCGTTCCCCTTCCCGCTCACTAATTCAGCGGATTTCTTATAACTACTGCGTAATATTCTCTTACCCAGGGACAACTACAAAATAAAATAAAAAAATATTATGTAAAGTGCCCGCCGACTAAATGAACTCAAATGGGCAATTGGATATAGGCAGTAGTTATAAGAAATCCGCTGAGAGCGGGAAGTTACAAAAACCTTACATTAATACTGGATACAGTCAAAACAAGAAAAATCAGAGAGCCTCTTCTGACTATTACATTTAATATTGCAAGAGACGGTGAAAAAATACCTTACATTATGTGACCGTTTTTTGATTTATATTTTATGTAATAGTCAGAAGAGGCTCTCTGATTTTTTATGCTGTAATAGAAGGAGAAATTGGGCTTTTTCTTCGAAAGATTCTATGATGGATTCTTTTTGGGAGAATCGTTTTATGTTGCATCTGCCTTTATTTCGCAATATACTATTAAGATAGAGGTTTTGTGGAGGAACAATTGAAATGATATATAATAATGTACTTGAGGCAGTGGGAAATACGCCGATGATTCGGTTGAACCGGATGACAGACGAAGACAGTGCGGAGATTCTGGTGAAGTTTGAGGCGTTGAATGTTGGCGGTTCGGTGAAGACGAGAACGGCCTGGAATATGATTCTGGATGCGGAGAAGCAGGGGAAGATTCAGAAGGATACGATTATTGTGGAACCGACCAGTGGAAATCAGGGGATCGGGCTTGCGCTTGTTGGTGCGGTCCGGGGATACCACACGGTGATCATTATGCCGGATTCGGTCAGTGAGGAACGCCGGAAGCTGGTTCAGAATTATGGGGCTGAGGTGAAATTGGTCCATGATGAGGGTGATATCGGGGAATGTATACAGAGATGTATTCGTACTGCGCTGGAGATGAAGGAAGCGGATTCCAGGGTCTATGTTCCGCAGCAGTTTGAGAATATGGCCAATTATGAAGCTCATTTGAATATGACCGGAAGAGAGATCGTTGAGCAGGTTGGAGGAAGGATTGATGGATTTTGCTCTGGAATCGGAACGGGCGGAACGATTTCCGGTGTGGGTGAAGCGCTTAGGAAGGCGAATCCGGAGATAACGATCTGGGCGATTGAGCCGGAGCATGCTGCGATTTTGTCGGGCGGTGAAGTCGGAAGCCATTTGCAGATGGGAATCGGAGACGGTGTGATACCGGAGATTTTAAATCAGGATATTTACGATGAGGTTGTGATCGTAACGGATGAAGAAGCGCTTCAGACTGCGAGAGATCTGGCACGGCTTGAAGGACTGATGTGCGGTATTTCAAGCGGAACGAATGTTGCTGCGGCTAAAAGGCTGGCGAAGAAGCTTGGTAAGGGGAAAACGGTAGTGACCATTTTACCGGATACGGCAGAACGGTATTTTTCAACCCCGCTGTTTGAATAGAGCTGCGTAAATGGTTTTGTTTACCAGACAATTAACAGATAATAATCAGGGAAGGAATATCAAGATAAGAATATCTGATATGCCCTCCCTGTTTTTATATCTTTTCATTATTCTGATCCGACTGTGAAGAAATATGTTCTTTTAGTACGAGATTTATGTATTGGCTGAAGGATCGGTCATCATTTTCTGCCAGAACTTTCACTTTGGTGATGATATCTGAGTCAAGTGTGATACTTACTTTTGTCTTTAGTGGTTTCATGGAACTCCTCCTTTTATACAATATACCATTTTGTAAGATTTAGTCTTTAAAAGTAGGATAAAATAAGATAAAGTAGTATATAAAGGGGTGATGCACATGAAGAGTAAAAATGAGTTTACAGGAGAGGAGACAGAACGTTTCTGGAAATTTATAGAAGGGGATGATCTGGATTTTTATGAACAGAATTTGCTGAACCAGCCGGAAGAGGTTCAGAGGCATTTTTTTGAACAGCATCCGGATTTTTTATCGGAATATCATTTTGATCCATTACAGGAAAATGGGATTAATTTGCTGCAGGATGAGATTTTGAGAAGAATTATGGTGAGAAAGAAATATTTGAAGCAGCCCGGTGATTAGTTATTTTCAGTTATTTTTGTAATCCCGTGCAGTACTTGGAAAAGCTTTCCTTCTGCGGTATAATGGTGGTGGAAGGAGAGTGGAGATATGGAACAATTTTTAGAAAAATTTGGAATATTTGATATTTTTTGTATGCTTATACCTGGAGCGATGTTTGTGATGGGAATGACATTCTTATTCCCAAATGCAGAAGAATATATACCAGATATATTGACAGATGGGGTGATAAAGTATTTTTCGTTTTTTGTCGTAAGTTATTTATGCGGAGTACTTTACCATGAAATTGGTAAAATTGCGGATGATCTTGCCGGACATTTTATAGGTAAGTTGGATGAGAATTATTTTAACAAGATATAGCAAGAATTCTCCCACCTCTTTAGGTGGCGAGATGAATTGCAAAAAAATACGAGAGAACACTTGTTCTAATGTACCGGATGTGGTACAATATAATCAGTCGAATAAAAGAAAGGATTGATTATAATATGGATTTGGATAATAATGCACATTCAGTATTTTTGTTATATTATCATTTGATTATGGTTGTGAAATATCGC
>NZ_JBQHUC010000054.1:0-11668 GCF_052065395.1 Bariatricus sp. HCP28S3_F11
CCCCGCCCCCCCCCCCCCCCCCCCCCCCCCCCCCCCCCCCCCCCCCCCCCCCCCCCCCCCCCCCCCCCCCCCAAAACACCTACCCCGCTGTCTCTTTAGCCTAATCCAAGCTTTCTGCAAACCTCTGCGATATCCCCCTTGAAAATATATCCGTCCATCCCAAGTGCCTGGCCGGCAGCAATATTTTCCGGTTTATCATCAATGAAGAAACTATCCTCCGGTTTCAAATGATAAGTATCGAACAGATGATGATAGATCTCCGGTTTTGGTTTTGCCATAACAATCGGTGCAGAGAATATGATTCCGTCAAATTCTTGGACGATTTCATAAAAATCTGCATGATCAGCGAAATGAGTCGGAGCATTGGAAAGAATATAGACAGATGCTCCGTTTTCTTTCAGTTTTCGGATCAGAGACCAGATTTCTTCAATTGGCTGCAGATATTTGTGCCAGTTCCGGAAAAAATCCGTTACATTGTCATGCAGACGCTCAGGTACAAGTGTTTTTGCGTGCTGTATGGATGTGTCATAATCAGCAGTACCCTCATCAAGTTGCGCCCAGTTATAGAAGACTGCGTTACGCAAAAGTTCGAGGTCTTCCGGCGAATCACAGAATTTTCCAAGAATATAGTCTTCATCAAAAGTAGCGATTACATTTCCAAAATCAAAGACAACATTTTTATATTTCAACATATCAGGTCCTCCATCCAGTGTTATTATAATGCAGACGGTGCTGTCCGGCTGCGCTTCCATAATCTTTTTCGTGTTCCATTTTCATCATTTCCAGCATAAGATGCTGCCGGGTTTCATCACCGAGAGCAATCAATACATTTTGACAACTTTTAAATTCCTCAATCAATTTTATGATTTCGTTGTTGCTTTCCATCAAAGGAATGCCGCCTTTCTGTTTATTTACTTAAACCTTTGTAGCACAAATTGATGGAGAAATCTTATTCGTAAAGAAAATCGAGACGATTCAAATATCTTAGAGGTTCCGTTTGGAATATTTTTTCAGATAGGTACTTTTGAGTTCATTTTCTTCTTCCAGCTTTACATTTTTCTGCTTGAGATACTGGATGTATTCCCGGCAGAGCTTCACGCCGCCTCGGACAGCCACGTCCTCGTGGTGTTCCATTTCATCAAGCCATTGTAAAAGTGATCGTTCACGAATATCATTGTAGGTGGTATCTTCATTTATAAACATGGTATGTTCTCCTTATCTTTGAAATTCTTTTCTTAAAATCTCATGTGGCGCTTCGATTTCATCAGCAATCGTATGTTCGGTGAGCTCGGATAATAATTTGATCTTTGCATTGATAATAGGCCGCATACAGTTAGGAACATGTTCCTGATGAGCCCGATGGATCGCGACGCACTCTTTACAATTTCCATGATATCTGCATGCTTTTTTACAAGGGCAGTGATCTTTATTTTTGTATTCTTCCCGGAATGCACTGGCAAATTCTTCTTGAATCCGAAGACCTTCTGCACGGTTCCCTTTGTGAAATTCTTGCATTGCTTTTATTTCTGTTTCATTTCCTTCGATTTTCATATTGTACTCCAAAAATATATATCTGGTGAATAGTGACTGGTATACGAATGTATTTTATCACGGGTAGGAAGGCTTGTAAATCTTTTATAATCAGATATGTAAAGAGCAATAAGATAACGCAAGCCATTATTCCCCATTCATCATTTCTGTGGTATAATCATAGAATGTTGTCAGGGTGAGAAGTTCTCACTCCCGGCATCTTTGAGTGACGTAAAAAGATGGAGGAAAAAAGTTATGAACTTATTGATAGGAATTATGATCCCGTTTGTTGGTACGGCGCTGGGATCTGCCTGTGTATTTTTCTTGAAACATGAAATGAAGCCGCTTTTGCAGAAGATTCTGCTGGGATTTGCGTCAGGTGTCATGGTGGCTGCTTCGGTGTGGTCGCTTCTGATTCCGGCCATGAATATGTCAGAAGGAATGGGAAGACTTGCGTTCATTCCGGCTGCGGTCGGATTGCTTCTGGGAATGGCATTTTTGCTTTTGATGGACCGGGTGATACCGCATTTGCATCTGGGAAGTGATGAGCCGGAAGGGGCGCACAGTAGTCTTTCGAAATCAATGATGTTGATTTTTGCCGTGACACTTCATAATTTTCCGGAAGGTATGGCGGTTGGGGTTGTGTTTGCCGGGATGCTGGAGGGAAGTGCCGGGATCACGCTGGCGGGAGCATTTGCACTTGCAATCGGGATTGCAATCCAGAATTTCCCGGAGGGTGCCATTATTTCTATGCCGCTGAAAGGTACGGGAATCAGCCGCGGTAAGGCGTTCCTCTATGGAGCTGCGTCCGGAATCGTGGAACCTTTGGGTGCTCTGCTGACAATCTGGCTGGCTTCATATATTGAACCGGTTCTTCCGTATCTTTTGGCCTTTGCGGCGGGAGCAATGCTGTATGTAGTAGTAGAAGAGTTGATTCCGGAGGCATCGGAGGGAGAACATTCGAATATCGCAACGGTAGGTTTTGCAATCGGATTTGTATTGATGATGATTTTGGATGTTGCACTTGGGTAAAATGGTTTTCGAATGGATTTTTTTACGCACATAGTGGCAGAAATGCTAATAAAGCTTGTAAAATCCGGAAATTATTGGTACGATGATGACTAGCACAGCATGGAATCGGTTGTTATGACCGAAAGGCGAGCGGTCAGTGACAGCAGGGGAATGTGTGAACATGCGATATTAAAAACGGAGGAAACACCATGTTAGAATTAAAGCACATATCTTTTGAAGTGCCGGAGGACGGTGTGGATAAAGAGATTATAAAGGATATCAGTTTTGTGATTCCCGATGGGAAATTTACAGTCATTACCGGACCGAACGGGGGAGGCAAATCTACACTTGCGAAGCTGATCGCAGGAATTCAGAAGCCGACATCAGGTCAGATTCTTTGGGATGGGCAGGATATCACAGAGATGAGTATTACGGATCGTGCGAGAATGGGAATCAGTTATGCATTTCAGCAGCCGGTACGATTTAAGGGGATAACGGTTCTGGATTTGATCCGACTCGCAAAAGGGGAAGAAATCTCAATCAGCGGCGCCTGTGAATATTTATCGCAGGTGGGACTCTGCGCAAAGGATTATATTAATCGTGAAGTGAATGCCAGCCTTTCCGGAGGGGAACTGAAAAGAATCGAGATCGCAACGGTCTTAGCAAGAGGTACCAAGCTGTCCGTGTTTGATGAACCGGAAGCCGGTATTGATCTATGGAGTTTTCAGAATCTGATTCAGGTATTTGAGAAGATGCATCGGGAGATTCACGGTTCGATTCTGATCATTTCCCATCAGGAGAGGATCCTGAATATTGCAGATGAGATTCTGGTCATCGGTGATGGCGAGGTAACAGATCATGGAGTCAAAGAAGAGATCCTGCCGAAGCTTCTGGGAAGCTCCAGTGCAGTAAATGTATGTGATGGGAGGAGATAGGCATGGACAGCATACAGAAAGAACTTTTGGAAGCTGTAGCCGGGCTTCATGAAATCCCGGCAGGAGCATACAATATCCGTGCAAACGGTGAGAGTGCAGCCAGAAATACGACAGCCAACATTGACATTGTTTCTAAAACGGATGTTTCCGGCATCGATATTAAGATCAAGGCCGGAACGAAGAAAGAGAGCGTGCACATTCCGGTGCTTCTCAGCCAGAGCGGACTTGAGGAAATGGTTTATAATGATTTTTATATCGGAGATGACTGCGATGTCGTGATTGTTGCAGGCTGCGGAATCCATAACGGCGGAGATGCAGCCAGCCGTCATGATGGAATCCATCGTTTCTTTGTCGGAAAGAATGCACATGTGAAATATGTTGAGAAACACTATGGAAGCGGAGACGGCAAGGGAGAACGTATCATGAATCCGCAGACGGAAGTGGATCTCGGTGAAAACAGTGAGATGGAAATGGAAATGGTCCAGATCAAAGGTGTAGATTCTACGGTTCGCACGACGAAGGCAAGTCTTAAAAAAGGCGCAAAACTGGTTGTCACAGAGAGACTGATGACGCATGGAAATCAGAGGGCGGAGAGTAAATTCGATGTAGATCTGAACGGAGTGGATTCCGGCGCGAATATCATTTCCCGTGCGGTTGCAAGAGATAATTCGGTTCAGATATTCAAATCCGTGATCAACGGCAACGCAAAATGCAGCGGTCATACAGAATGTGACGCTATTATCATGGACAATGCAAATATCAGTGCGATTCCAGAGATTACTGCAAATAATCCGGATGCAGCCTTGATCCATGAGGCAGCGATCGGTAAAATAGCAGGGGAACAGATCATCAAGCTGATGACTCTGGGGCTCACAGAAAAAGAGGCAGAAGAAGAAATCGTAAATGGATTTTTGAAATAAAAACTTTACAAAATCTTAAAAACTATTTTCTTGTATCTGTCGAAAAAAGGTGATATAATTCTTGAAAAGCAATGGAGCTGAATGGTTCTGTTGCTTTTTATACTTTTTATGAATGGAGGCGCATAGGATGATTGAACAAAGTGTTTTTCTTCAGACTGAACAAGACGCAGTTGATTTTACGGCGAAAGTCTCCAAATATTTTGGTGATATAAGAATGGATCTTGGAACTTTTGTAATTGACGCGAAATCCGTGTTGTGCGTTTTGGGAATGGGACTTGGGAAAAAAGCTAAACTTCGTATTTATTCACCGCGTGCAGGTGAACTTGTAAAAGAAATTGCACCATATATCTGCGCAGATTGAATCTGCGCAGTATTTATTTCTTCTGGTGATTTTGGACATGCTTTCTGATAGCATCAAAACTGGGAGCGCTGATTACGTGTTCCATACGGCAGGCATCCTCGGCTGCAATCTTCTCATCCACCCCAAGGCTAACGAGCCAGCTTGTCAGTAGCGTGTGGCGTTCATAGATCGTTTCGGCCACTTCCCGTCCTGTATCTGATAAAGTGATATGTCCATTTGCATCAACGATAATATATCCATTCAGCCGAAGATTCTTCATGGCGACACTGACACTTGGCTTGGAAAAACCGAGTTCATTTGCAATGTCGATGGAGCGGACATAGCCCTGACGATTTCCAATGATCAGGATGGTTTCCAGGTAATTTTCAGCAGATTCTTGTATTTTCATAGTTATTTCTCCTATCAATAAATCATGGACGACTGTATTATATAAAAGAATATCACATTTACAAGGAAATTACAATTGAACTTTCCGACGTGGCCGAGTCATAAACTGCAGGATAACAAAAAATCCCTTACATTACTGTAAGGGATTGAATAACGTGCGCTAGAGGATTCGAACCCCCGACCTTTTGGTCCGTAGCCAAACGCTCTATCCAGCTGAGCTAAGCGCACATCCTTGTAAAACATCACTGCTTCACAACAAAACATATTATATATCAGGAAATACAGATTGTCAAGCGAAAAAACAAAAAAATTAATCAAAAAATTTATTGCTATTTGTGCCGCTGTTACTGGATCCGGATTTGTTCCCATTCTGTGAGCAGGCGCTCAAATGACCATGCCGCATTTGCCGGGCTGGTGGAAGGCAGCCGGATGGCATCCATCTGTGTCTGAGGACGGCAGTATTTCCGGTAGAGTTTATCTGCAGTACCACCGTTTGTAAAGATTTTTTCGATAGGCGAAGTGTCGGTTATGCGACACAGATCAGCCGGAACGACATTTCTAATGCTGCTGTCAGAAGAACCGGTAATCTCACAGGAGGCGATCACATCCCAGATCGCAATTCGGTTGGAAAGCAGAAGAACTTTTTTCTCTTCTGTTGTCTGTGGAAGCGGGCATTCAAAAAGAGCAGAGAGTAATCGCCAGAAACGATTCTGGGGATGTCCGTAGAAAAAGTTGCTTTCACGGGATTTGACGGAAGGAAAACTCCCAAGAATCAGGATCCGGGAATTTGAATCATATATCGGATCAATTTCATGCCGGACGTAATGTTGTTCTGACATAGTTACATTCATTCTCCTTTCGGTATTGTCTGGTGATTGCCTGACGGCGTTTTATACGATCATAGCATAGCATAAATTTCGACAGAAATGCAAATTAATTCGATAAACTGTCAAAATTATAACGTTTTCACTGGACAAAATCGTCACAATGCACTAAAATAGGGATATTGACAGTAAATGTATACTAAACGGAGGTAGCTATTTATGAAAGGAAATGTAATCGTAGGACAGTCAGGGGGGCCTACTGCAGCAATCAACTCAAGTCTGGCGGGTGTTTACCGTACAGCAAAAGACCGTGGAGCGAATAAGGTTTATGGTATGCTTCATGGTATCCAGGGATTATTAGAGGAGAAATATATTGATCTTTCTGAACATATTACAAACGAACTTGATGCTGAACTTTTAAAGAGAACACCGGCTGCATATCTTGGGTCATGCCGTTACAAATTGCCGGAAATTCATGAGAATATGGCTTTATATGACAAGATTTTTGAAATCTTGTACAAGCTGGATATTGAAGCATTTATTTATATCGGTGGAAATGATTCCATGGATACGATCAAGAAACTGTCTGATTATGCGATTATCAAAGGACATCCGCAGAAATTCATCGGCTGCCCGAAGACCATTGACAATGATCTCGCTCTGACAGACCATACACCGGGATTCGGAAGTGCCGCAAAATACATCGGAACATCTGTAAAAGAGATCATTCGCGACAGTTTCTGCCTGGAATACAGCAAGGGACTTGTTACGATCGTTGAGATCATGGGACGTAACGCAGGATGGTTGACAGGAGCCGCTGCACTTGCACAGGGGGAAGACTGTCAGGGACCGGATATGATCTATCTTCCGGAATTAACATTCGATCTGGACGATTTTATGGCTCGTATCCACAAACTTCTGGAGACAAAGACATCTGTTGTAGTAGCTGTATCAGAAGGAATCAAACTTGCAGATGGACGCTATGTATGCGAATTAGGACAGAGTGCTGATTTCGTTGATGCATTTGGTCACAAACAGCTGACAGGAACCGCATCCTATCTGGCAAATTATGTAGCAGCAGAGGTCGGATGTAAGACCCGTGCAATTGAGCTCAGCACGCTGCAGCGTTCAGCATCTCACTGCAGTTCCCGTGTAGATATTCTGGAAGCTTATCAGGTAGGTGGTGCCGCAGTTAAGGCTGCTGACGAAGGCGACAGCGGAAAGATGGTTGTACTGGTACGTCATTCTGACGATCCGTATCAGTGTGGAACAGAGGTGAAAGATGTGCATAAGATTGCCAACGACGAACGTCTGGTACCGAGAGAATGGGTAAACGAAGAGGGAACCTACGTAACAGAAGATTTCGTTACTTATGTAAGACCTCTGATCCAGGGAGATGTTTCTCCGGTTATGGTTGATGGTATTCCGAGACACCTTTACAAACCGGGGCATTTAATGGGTTAGTGCACTGACACGTTGATTTTTTGAAATAATTATATGAAAGACGTATCCATTTGGGTACGTCTTTTTTCTCTGGGTCAGTAAGAAGAATTTTTGCTTGATTTGGGTGCGGGCAGCAGATTTCACAAAGCAGAAAAACGGCGTAGCTAAGGGAAGATAAATAGGTGAAAGGGATCTTTCTCGACAAAATAGGACAGAAATTTTGTGAAACATTACCTTCATTTTTCTGTTGCAAATTCCAAGGAAAGCGGTTAATATATGAATCACTCTAATTCAATTCTCTATTTCATGAGAACTTCTAAGTAACAGTATTTCAATTTTAATTTCAGGTAAGAATCCAAAGCGAAAATAATAGAAAGCGGGAGGGATATCGTGGCAGAAAGATCGGAATATGCAGTGTTCCGGTTTCTGGAGCAAAATGGCTATTGCCATATGATCAGTGACTACGTGAAGGGGATTTCCATCATGCAATATGTGAAGGAAGAGTATCCTGTTTCGAGAGAATGCCTGTGGCACTGGATGGCAGAGATCGCACAGCGACTGGAGCAGTATTATAAATGGGAGAATGGAAAGGCATATGGCTTTGTGAATCCATATGCTGTGATTATCGGGGAAGACTCCGAAATCATGCTTCTGGATATTATGGATCCGGGAAATGAAGATCAGATTCGCAGAATGCAGAAGAAAAAAGTGCGGATGCTGTTCGTAAAACAGGAGCATATATTGACGCAGAATGCGGAGCTGGAAGATGACTGTTACGGACTTGGAAAAACATATCAGTTTATGCTGGAGAAATGTCATCTGACAGAACTGTGTACCAGGCGTGAAAAACGTCTGATAAGAAAAATAATTGAAAAATGTCTTTCCGGGAAAAAGGACGGAATCCGTATGATGGCAGAAATACAGACCGATCTGCGGATGCTTGCTCCATTTGGAAATACAGGAAAGAGAGAGAATACGACGCAAAGAAAGAGAAATGGAAGAGGGATAAGGCGGAAAGCCTTCGTGTGTGCCGCACTTGTCATACTGGTGACCGCAGGAGTGATTTGGGAAAAGGAGCAGCAGAAAATGGTGAACTCGGAAGCTGCGTCCGGGGAAAAAGAGGACAGTCCATCAGAGAAGAATATTACGATGGATCAGGAGAAGGACACGGAAGAGGAGGGAAGAGCTTACCTTGAACTTGGCATTATATATTGTGTCGAGATGAATAATTTTGAACAAGGGAGAAAATGTCTCGAAAAAGCTTCGGAACAGCTGCCATTTGCCGGGATATATCTGACGATTTTTGAATATATACAAAAAGGCGGATCGGAGAATTTTGTGAAAAATGAATTGGCAGATACATTGGAAACGGGAAGAAAATTATTGAAAGAACAAGAAAACGGAGTGTGGATCCGAGGAAAAGAATACTGGTATAAAATTCCTTTTATGATGACATATGGGATGCTGGGGACACAGGAAGCCTGGGACGAAGCCATGCGGTTGGGAGAAGAAATGGAACAGGAAGTTCTGTGGAATGAAACAAATCGTGAGCAGGAAAAAACACTCAGAAAGTATCTGGCAAAAGCGTATGAAACGGAAGGAGAAAACGAAAAAGCAGCTGCAGAATATGAGAGGGTGAAAGAGTTGGAAGACAGCAGGGAAGGATTGGAAGAAATTTACCTGCGTTTGGAAAAACTCTATGAGGAAGAAGGAAATCTGGAACAATCCTGGGCGATATGCCGCGAGTCCATGGAACGTATTCCCGACTCTGAAAAATTATGGCTGGCATATCTGGAAAAGCATCTGAAAGATGCGGGAATCGAGCGTCAGGTATGTGCCCAACTTGTAAAAAAAGCGGTGGATACCCTGCCGAATCTGACGACAAATATAGAATTTCAAAAATTGCAGAAACAATACGAAATTACAATGAAAGGAGAAGAAGTATGGGTGGGAAAATAAAGGCAGGAATGGCTTTCCTAATCGTGGCTATGGCGTTCGTAAGCCAATATGTGTATGCAGGCATATTGGAAAATGAAAAAGAGGAGCTTCCGGGAGAAACTCCGGTGATAAAAGGCTATCAGGTTCAATATGATGAGCCGGACGGAAAGAATGGATATTATCACAAATTACCGAAAATACGGATTCTCCATCAGGATGAAGGGTTCGTGACAAAATACAAGTTCTATTATGCGGACGGGACAATCGAAGAAGGCGAATTGAATCTGGAAAACAAGGAAAAAGTCTGGAATATAGAATCGGGTGACGGCGTTTATAAACTGGAAACGGAACTGATCAGAGAAGAGAGAGGAGACGAAGCTGAGAAGGAAGAAGCTGATCCGGACAGAAAAGAAGAGGAAAAACCGGGGATGGGAGAAGCGGATGAATATTCATATGATCTGAAGACAGAAGAAACTTTCAAACAGGAATCTGAGTGCGATACAGAAAATGAAGAAGAAACCGATACGACTATGAATGGAGAAAGTCCGAATGAACCCCAGAATCCGGAAGAAGATTTGGAAAGCTGGAAGAAAGTATGGGAGTGGAAGGTAGATTCAATCCCTCCGAAGATTCGGATCATTAAGCCCGTGAAAACCGGGATATGGTATCTGGCATCGGTTGCAGTGGAGATGCAGTGCGGCGATGATTTTAGCAAGGTGGCTGATTTTGAAGGAAGTGCAAACGGAAAGAAATATATTTCCGACGATAAAGAGCACCTGAATTTTCAAGTAAGAGAGGAGGCAAAACAGGGAAAAGGCATTGTTGTTATTGCCGAAGCGGAGGATTTTGCCGGAAATAAAAATGCAGTTTCTTTTGAAATACGGATTGACACTCACGCTCCGCTGCTTCGGATCGAAGGAGTGGAAAATTATGCAGTCTCTGATCGCCCAGTTACATTAAAATTTCAAGCATGTGAGGAAAATCTGATGCAAAAGCTCACAGCATATGTAGAAAGAGAAAATCCCGCAGGAGAGAAAGAAACCCTTCAGGTGGACAACTGGAATGAAAAAGAGGGAATGGAAGCAGAGCTGCTTTGTGAGAAGGAAGGAATTTACATAATTCAGATAGAAGCTGTTGATATGGCAGGGAATACCAATTCGATGCGGAGGACATTTGCAGTTGACAGTACGCCGCCGGAACTTCCGGTTTTGTCTGATATTGATGGAAAATGTATGAAAGAATTTGCTTGGAGCTTTGACGAAAAGTCGCAAATACTGGATTTCACAACATATACCTGCAAAATGGAATTGGATGGAATGTTGTATCATTCGGGAGAACGGATTTGGCGGGAAGGAATCCACAGATTTGTAATCAAAGCGGTGGATGCAGCCGGGAATGAAGCAGAAGAATGTGCAGAATTTGAAATTGACCGGACTTCGCCCAGAATTATCATTAGAAATGCCGATACAAAGGAAGAAATTGAAAGCGGAAGCCAATTTGATCAAAGCATCAAAATAGAGATTTATCCGGAGAAATACAGGGATTGGATTCAGAACGTCATGATCAATGGAAAATCGCAGATGCTTACATCACATAAAAATGTACAGCTTGGACTCTGTGCAGAAAAAACATATGAAATTGTGATTGAAGCACAGGATATTGCCGGAAATTATATCCAAAGAACGGTCAATCTGGAGATTATGAAGCAGGAAAATTCGTTTAAGGATGTAGTATGGCCGATAAAGAAAGCATTGGAAAGAAAGAAATCGGATGAAGAGAAAATTGAAGATGGAATGCGGAAGAATGAATCAACAGGAATCTTTGCTGCTTGCTTCGTTATGATGGGCGGAATACTATTACTGCTGTTTTGGAAAAAAGGAAGTGAATAAAGGCCTGAAAAAGGGAGGATGCCGGGTAACCGCTTACGCAGTTCCCGGCATGTATTATGAAAAAGTTTATCTCAATAGTATGATTACTTCTTATCGTCTTTATGCATTTCATTTATTTGATGGTTTTAGTATACAGAAGAGATGTGAAGAAAGAATGATTAACAAATGAAAGAATTTTGAAAGATAAATGAACAAATTGTGAACATGGATAAAATGCATTAAAAAGAGGTGTTTGTGCATAAAATTGTGAAAAATGACCATATTATGAAAAGATGTCAGCCAAATTTAGGGAATATTTCGGGATTGACCAGACGTGTACTTTACTATGAAACAAAACCTTCAGAATAGCCAAAAAAGCGCAAACTACCCCTATCTAGTGCAAAAAGGTTGATTTTGAACTTAACCGACAGGCTTATTCGGCAACTACTGG
>NZ_JBQHUC010000055.1:0-11348 GCF_052065395.1 Bariatricus sp. HCP28S3_F11
AAAAGCGCGCCGTAATTACAGGCACGTACAAAGAGACATCATTATGGAACTGATATAATAATTCGCTGTTTTTGTGCAGGAGACAGGAACTTTATTTTGCGAGACGACACTCAACTTCCCTTTGTTCTCTTTCGAGACCTTTTTAACGATACGGCAGAATTCACTTAATGTTACGGTCTGCACGATTGCTCGCACCTCTTATCAAGGTTACTTTATCCACTCGCTTAGCACCCTGTATTACTACAGCGCACCGAGTTTAGCTACACGGCTCACTGGCGATTACCGTGACCGGACTTGCACCGGCAAGTGTGGTCCAGCTTCGCTGGACACACGCAACAGAAAAGAGTTCCGCAAAGGGAACTCTTTTCAAAAATATTTTCTTTTACCATGTACGTGAGCTGAGCTGTTTGAACTGAGCAACGGTAGAAACATGTGCATTCAGACCACCGTCTACAGTAACAACCTGTCCTGTGAAATAGCTGCTTTCATCAGAAGCAAGATACAGACACATATTTCCGATATCTTCCGGGCATCCATAACGGTTAACCATGATGTTGCTCAGGAAAATGTCTTTCAGAGCCTGTGGTACATTTGCTTCATTCTGTGGTGTAACAATAAGTCCCGGACGAACACAGTTGCAACGAATGTTCTTCTTGCCGTACTGAAGTGCTGTAGACTTGGTCAGCATATCAACACCTGCTTTTGCACAAGCGTAAGCTGTTGATCCAAGGTCGCCTCCGCAGGAAGCCATAGAACCGATATTGATGATAGAACCACCGTTCTCATTCTTCTCTAAATATGGAAGTACGCATTTTGTAGAGTAGAATGTACCGCGCATATCACTCTGGAAAATAGCATCCCACATCTCAACGGTAAGCTCGTCAACACGTCCATCCTTCAGAGCTACGTTAGCAGCGTTATTTACCAATACATCAATCTTTCCGTATTTTTCCGCTGTGTCAGCAAATAACTTTTCGATACTTTCCAGATCTGTGATATCCATAAAGTGATAAGAAGCTTCTCCGCCTTCTGCCACGATACTGTCTACAACAGCCTGTCCTTTTTCTGCTCTACGTCCGCAAATCACTACTTTAGCGCCTTCAGCTGCAAATAATCTTGCGATCCCGATTCCGATTCCGCTGGTGGAACCTGTAACAATTGCAACTTTGTCCTGTAATCTTCCCATGATAATCATCCTCCTTAATTATGCATTCTGCACGTATATTCATATAATAACGTGCCGAATTTCAGCTAATATTACTATAGCGCATTGCACCCAATAAATCAATAGATTTAAAACATATAAATAAAAGTTATTATTTTCACAAACCCGTGACCAACCGGTAATAATCATTTTCAATGATGATCGATGTCATTTGAAGCCGGCAGGCAGCTATGGCTTTGATACGCTCCGTGTAAGCTTGTATTTCTTCATCCGTCATAGAAACTCCCAAAGCAGGCGTGAACGTGCCGGTAAAGCGATTATAACTCCCCTTGTCCGTCAGCCATGAACTGGAGAAAAACACGACCAAAGGCTCGGAATCCGAAAGAATATCCCTTCCTGCCAGAAGCCTGGAATCATAATCGAGCCCCAGTAAATTCAAAACCGTCGGCAGAATATCCACCTGACAGCAGGGTTTGTTAACCGTCACACTCTCTTCCATCCCAGCAGTCCACATAATAAGTGAATTCTTATATACGTCAAAATCCACGGACTTCTCATTCATCGATTCAAGAGAATCCTTTCCAAAGGAGCGTCCCGCCAGTTCTTCTATAACATCAATATCCGAATAAGGAATATGATCCGGAGCCATAACAATCAAAGTCCGGTCTGCAATTCCCGCTTCCTCCAGCGCATTTACCAGACGGGTCAGTCCCTTTTCCAGTTCCAGGTTCGCCGCAATATAGGACTTTGTCTTCTCCGAGTACGGAAGAGACGCCACAGCCTCCTGATTCCTTTTGGACATCTGGTTGCTTTCAAACCCATACGGCAAATGACCGCTCAGCGTCAGATAATAGATATGAAACGGTTCCTTTGTCAAATACTCTTGAAGACTCTGTTCCACCATATAGTCGTCCGACTGGGGCCAGTAAGCATCGCCCTCCTGATTTATTTCTTTCGTCAGAAGATTCTGACACTCCGAACACTGCCGCCAGTCATATCCCAAATTAGGATGTGACAGAGCCCTGCCATACATATTTTCATTAAAATGAAAACCAATACACGTATAATCCAAAAGCTGCAGTATATTTGCCAGCGTAAAAGGCAGGCTTATTCCTTGTTCCCCAGTCTCCTTCATGCTGACCGGAAAGCCATTTTTTGGGTACAGTCCCGTAAGATTCTGGAATTCACCCCCGGAAGTACTTGTAAAATGAAGCGCCGAATAAAACCGGTTGAATACGAATCCTTCATGTGTCAGCCGGTACAGCGTCGGAGTCAATGTCTCATCGATCAAATACCCGCTGAATCCTTCGGCCGTAATAAATATTACATTATAGTTTTCAAACATTCCCGTATACTCATTTTTTCTCGTCGGCGTTACTGTCTGAATATACTCCGAAAGCCATTTTACATCCTCATTCGGGGCTTCATCGATCCATTTTTGCAGATCCAGCTCCAACACATTCGGAGAAGTATCAATTTCCGGTTCCGCCACCTCCTCTGCTATTTCTTCATCCTGAACCGCCTTCTCATTTTCCGCATAGGCAAGCTGTTCCAGACTGATATCCATATTACTGTTACTTCCGAAAATCATATGTTTACAATCCAGACGAAGCATCGTAAGAAGTCCCAGCTGCTCCACCTGATCATCCGTATTCGTATCCATAGCATAGAGCTTTTCCGGAGTAAAATCGCCTTCCCAGGGATAAAGATAAACCATAGCCAGCGCCAAAAGATAAAACACCACACAACCTATCATCGGAACAGCGGTAAATCTGTACAGAAACAGGAGTCTTTTCTGTAGAGGCCACCGTTTTTTTGTATCGGTTTTTATCTTTATTCCAAATGTATCAATTCGAAAAACCTGTATAGCACACATCATTCCCGGAACGACCAGCATAAGAAGCAACCCGATCCAATTCTGTTCAAGAGCCTTCACAACGGCATTTCGATAATCTCCGAGCCGATTGCCTGCAGCCGTATCGAGCGCACTGAATAACTGAAAATACTGCTGCAGAATCCTGCGGCAGATCATTTCCACACAAAACAGCACGGCCAAAAACAAACTGAACACACTTGTCAGAATATGCCTCGTTCTTTT
Source organism: Bariatricus sp. HCP28S3_F11 (assembly GCF_052065395.1). Classification (NCBI taxonomy): domain Bacteria; kingdom Bacillati; phylum Bacillota; class Clostridia; order Lachnospirales; family Lachnospiraceae; genus Bariatricus; species Bariatricus sp. HCP28S3_F11. The sequence goes on from NZ_JBQHUC010000055.1 coordinate 3,264, forward strand.
GCTAAAACAGTTCACCAGAGCGCTGACCAGCATTCCAAGTGAAACCGCAAAACAGGCAATAATCGGAAAATATGCCATCCTAAGCCGCATATAGAGATGAAAAACCAATTCCAGGTATAATAACAGAATCGGAAAATATAGAATACAGGCATATTTCATAACCCTTCTCAAGCTATCTTTTGTTTGCATTTTTATTCCCCTTTATCTGACTGACATCAATCAATCAGATCATTCTGAAATCTCGACAAATGTTCATACGGCAGGATCTGTCTTCCCCGGTAAAGCCCACATCCATCGTTGATCAGACTGTTATTTACAGCCGAAAACATGTTTACATCCAATTCTGCCAGATTCAGCTGAAGCAGACGCATCCCCCGCTCATACGCTTCATCAAAATAAATACATTCCCATTCCGGAACCGCATCTCTTCTAACTCGTTCGTTCTCCTGACGTTTCTCGTACCCCAGATGATTGGCCGGTCCGATTTCCGCAATATCGTCCATTGTTTTTGTACAAAGCAGATCTTCCATATAATTCTGAAGTATTTTAATAACCGTATCTCCGGAATACAGGTAATCGTTCAATGTTATCATTCGTGTCACTCCTGATATTGATTCTTTTAATTGACATTAATTATAACACACATATCCTGCATTTTCAGTTTTTTTCTTTATCTTTACTGTTTATTTATATCTCTTCATTTCTCACAATTTCCTTTAATATTTCCACCACCTTTTCCATTTCAAAAAGATTCGTGTATTCCTCAACACTATGCACGTTATACATAGAATTGGCGACAACGATTCCTTCGATTCCTTTCTGCGCAAATGCATTCTGGTCGCTTCCTCCGAATGTCTTCTCCAGTTTTGGCGAAAGTCCAACCGCTTTTACTGCATTTTCAAACTCTTTCACAGCTTTGCTTTCTAATAAAGTCTCATAGGCCTGAATATGAATTTCCTCCTCCCATGACACAGTTGCTCCAGAAGCGGCTGATTCCTCTTCAAAAATGCATCTGTATTCATCTGCAAGTCTAATTGCATCCTCATGTTGCATACTTCTTATTTCTCCCTGAATCCTTACTTCATCAGGGACAATATTGGTCCCTTTTCCACCTTGCATGATGCCCACATTTCCCGTCACACCTTCCTTCACTTTTCCAAGCTGCAGTTTTCCGATCGCCCTCGACGCAGCCTGAATTGCATGAATTCCTTCTTCCGGATTAAATCCTGCATGTGCCGCTTTTCCGCGAACTACAGCTTCAAACGATAAAATCGTAGGTGCTGCATACGCTGCCCTTCCGACCGGACCACTCAAATCCAGCACATATGCTGTTTTTGCTTTTACCTTACGAAAATCAAATTTCTTAGCGCCAACACAGTACCGTTCTTCACCCGTAGTAAATAGAAGTTCTATTGCTTTATGTGGGATATGATTGTCCATAACATATTTTGCCACTTCATAAATTTCCACCAATCCGGAATAGTCATCAGCGCCCAGAATCGTTGTTCCATCACTGGAAATTATACCGTCTGCGTTTACAACAGCCTTTTTCCCCTTCCCTGGATTCACAGTGTCCATGTGAGCAGACAGCAAAAGGTAATCCCCTTTGCCTTCAATTTCAGCATAGAGATTACCCGAATTGTCTTCTTGAAGATGAATACCTATTTCCTCATATTTTTTCTTTAAAAACTTTATAATCCCATTTTCTTCTCCTGAAGGAGAATCAATTTCAACCAGTTGTAATAATAACTTCTTTATTTCTTCAATCATCGACACATACTCTCTCTTTCCTCATCAAATTACATAATCCGGTTCATTCATCAGATTCATTTTGCGGAAGAATTCTATTGTACGTTCATTCTTTGGATTATCAAACACTTCTTTCGGAGTTCCATCCTCCACAATATGCCCTTTATCCAGTAAAATCACTCGATTAGACACATGTCGCACAAAATTCATTTCATGCGAAACCAGAATCATCGTGTAACCTTTCTCTGCCACCCTCTTGATTACATCCAGGACTTCACCAACAAGCTCAGGATCCAGCGCTGATGTAGGCTCATCAAGAAGAAGAACCTGCGGTTTCATAGCCAGAGCACGTGCAAGAGCCACCCTTTGCTGCTGTCCTCCTGACAAATGTTTTGGATAATGATTTGCCCATTGCGCCATTCCCACATTTACCAATTCCTGCATCGCAATTTTTCTTGCCTCATCTTTTTTAATCTTCTTTACCGTAACAAGACCTTCCATTACATTTTCCAGAGCAGTTTTCTTCTCAAACAGGTTAAACTTCTGAAAAACCATTCCGGTATTTTTTCGCAGATCCAGAAGATTTTTCGGCTTCTTCTGAGCAAGTTCCACTCTCTCTTCGCCTATATATACCACACCTTGCTCTGGAATTTCAAGATGGTTGATACAACGCAGTAATGTCGATTTTCCAGTTCCCGATGGGCCGATCACTCCCACAACATCACCCTTGTGGATTTCCAGATTCATATCGTCCAACACCACATTATCATGATACTTCTTTGATAAATGTTCAATCTTTATCATATATGCACTCCTTTATACGCGCCGGTGACACCATCGCAACTTGCTCCGGTATACGTATTCGTTTATCAATAAACTTAATCAATTGTTCAATTATAATCGTAATGACCCAATATATGATAGCAAGTGAGACATATACTTCAAAATAACGATATGTCCTTCCTCCGATGATTTTACCCTGGGCAGTAATCTCTACAACTGCGCAGGTAAATGCCAACGATGTCCCCTTGATAATACTGATCAACGAGTTACCCAATGTAGGAAGCGCCACCTCGAACGCTTCCGGGATAATAATTCTTCTCAAAGCCTGTCCATAGGTCATACCAAGCGCACTGGCGGCCTCTATCTGTCCCGAATTTACTGACTGCAGGGCAGAACGTATTATTTCAGCCATAAACGCCGCCTGATTCAAGCCCAATGCAATCATCGCATACACAAACCCGGGAATATCAGCCACAGCAAGATCAGTTCCCCAGCTGTTGTTGATTGCCGTAAATATCATCGGTATCCCGAAAAATGCGACATAGAGTTGAACAATGACAGGCGTTCCTCGAAGCATTGATATGATAATATTCACAATCTGTGTCAGCACTTTTATATTTTTCATCTTAATAATAGCCATTATGAGCCCTATAACAAGTGCAAGCACCATCGCCAGCAATGCCAGTTCCAGAGTTATAGGAAGCTTTTCCAACAATTCAGGTATTGATGAAAATACCAGTGAAACATCAAATAATTTACCCATTCCCTTTTCCCTTCTATTACACGTATTTTTCTACCAGAACAGTCGAAAATCCCAGATTTATCTTTGGCAGGGAGGCTTCATCTGCCGCCTTTTTCCTCTTTCTTTTCTTATCATACGCATGAGGATCAACTGTAGGATTTGTGATGTATCCCAACTTATGATAGAAACCGGCCGCTCTGTCCTGACTGTTAATAACAATATGTCTGACACCATTCTCAATCAACCATTTTTCCGCTTCCCTGATGAGTATACTGCCATATCCTCCCTTTTGCTTTTCACGAACCACACAGACACGTTCAATTTTCCCGATTCCATCTGCCGGATATGAAATCCGGCATCCGGCAACCGGCTTATGATCTTCCAGTATCACAACACCTTCTAAATCATCTTGAGCTTCTTCCCCCGCAAATTCTAATTCCACAGGGATATTCTGACCAAAGCAGAAGGCATCCGTTCTTACATAATCATATGCTTTCTTTAACCATTCATCCGTTTCTTTATTAATACGATATATTTGCATACCCGTTTCCTCTTAATTAATTGTTTCTTCCAGGTATTTCGGATCTACTGAAGTATCAACTCCCAGATATTTCTTTGTAATTTCCGCAATAGTTCCATCTTCTTTCATTTCCTTCAGAACCTTATCTAAATCCTCACGAATCTGAGCTCCTTTTTCATTTTTTGCGAGAAGGAAATATGTATTATTCTGCGGGAACAGGAAATCTTCTGTCTCTGCATCAATGTCATTGGCCACAAGCTGACCTTCCATTCCAAATTTTGGAAGCAGATTCTCTATGATTGGTCCGTCATCAATCGCAAAACCTGTCGTTCCGTCTACGATATGCTGATAACGAACTTGAAAATCTGTCTCAGAATAAATGATATTGATTTGTTTCTCAGGATGATCTTTATTCCATTTTTCTAATGCATTTCCTGTAAGACTTCCCGCAGTCAGTTCAATCTTGTAGCCTCTTTCAGCCGCATCTTCAAGAGACTCTAACGGCTGATCATCCGCTCTTTGAATATATTCATTAAAGCTTGTCTTGTATGGATATGAAAAATAATAAGATTCGGCTCTCTCATCGGTATATCCATAATTATTACATCTGCATCCGTGATATAATCACCGAATATAAAACGGTTGGTTTCAAGACGTTTCTCCAGTTTGTCAAGTGATTCATAAAAATCTTCATACGCCTCAAAATATGCTTCCGGCGACTGACAGAAAGCCATTCTGTAATGGGAATTATTGATATGCGGAAATAACCAGTCGTTAAACTCATCGATCTCTTTTCTGAATTTCTTTGGATAAAGATCCGGTGCATCCTCGGGCTGGAATGGTCTGAACTGTACCTCGATGTAATTTGTGAGACGGTGGTAATCATTATTCACTGCCGTTTTATTCACAACATCTACCAGCGTTGGAGTTGTCGCTCTGCCTTTAAAATCCGGATTTGCTCTCTTGTAAAACTCACTTAAGAAATACGCCCCCGTCACCGGATCCCGGTGATCAGGCTGATTTCCAAACCCATGCCCATATACATTCGTTTCCCCAGAGTGAGATACTTTAATATCAGAAATAACATCCTGCAGACCCAGAATATCTCTCACAATTACCGGTCTGTTTGACCAATGGCATCCTGTTGCCCAGTAAATACGATATCTTCCCGCCTCCGCTTTATTGTCACCAGGCTTATCTCCGAATGGTTTTATAAATGCATTAGGCTGTCTGATAAACGCTCCCCTCTCATCAATTTCAACCAATGTTTCATTTGGCCTGGGATCAACACCCACTTCTTTTGCATGAAGCTCTGCCTCAGCGTCTGTGTAAGTGATCCCCTTCTCCTCTTCCTTAGATATATTATTAAATTCACAGCTCATAATCCCCTTCCTTTCTTATCTTATAATCCCTATATGTTTGATATGTATTATCTGCATAGGCTATTATATAACAAAATCCCGAAAATGCAACCCTTTCATCTATAACAGTTTTTTAGAGCCAATTATAAATACAAACTATGATATTCTGTCAAAAAAAGTCAGGACGCTTTTAGCTTCCCGACATTTACAATCAATACTAATTCTATTTTTGTTCAATAAACAGCCTTGCCTGTTCTACTTTGCTTTCTTCTTTGAGCCAATTCTCGATCACAGAGATCTCTGAATCAGTCAAATCCTTTTCCGCATCTGCAACAAGAATAATATATTCTCCCGTTTCATCTGCAATAATACCACATTTGCAGTCCGATAAACTTGAAAAAATGCTTTCTGCTTTATTTGACATCTGTTCCAGATCCAGTTTTGCAGTCGCTTTGCTCTCCATTTCCGCCAGCTGCTCCCGCTTCGCTTCCAGTTCTTCCTGAAGCTTGGCAATTGCTTTTTCCTGAACCGCAATAGTCACTTTGTCTGTATTCTCGCTTTCGCTTGCAGAACTAACCGTATTCTGCGTAACATGCAGCGTATATTCCTCCAGATCATATTTCTCCATTTCTCTTTCCAGAAATGAAATCGTCTCCTGATCGATCGGTGTGCCGACCAGCGATACAGAAATCATTTTCGCTGATTGATCGTAACTACTCTGCACCAACTGCGTATCACTGAAAACAAACTCTTCTTTCAAATAATCGGATATTTGGTTTTCTATGTAAGAACTGTACACTGTATATGCTCCGATCAACAAACTCGGAATCACGGTAACCACTGTAATAACTGCCACGATCCGGTTTATTCTCTTCTGTCTGCGTTCATCCATGCTCTGATGTGCAGGGACTCCAAGGAGAACCGTCACGAGTGCTGCCGAAAGTGCAATAAACAATGTATTAATAAAGAACAGATAAAATGCCCCGAGGAGAAATTTCGCCTGCATTGTGGCAATTCCATAACCAGCGGTACAAAGCGGTGGCATCAGTGCAGTCGCAATCGCTACTCCCGGAATTACATTGCTTTTCTTCTGCCTTGTATTTCCGATAATCCCGGCTATACCACCGAACAAAGCAATCAGTACATCCCAGATCGTGGGGCTTGTACGCGCAATCATCTCTGCCGTAGGCTCTCCAAGCGGAGAAATAGAAAAATAAATTGAAGACGTAATCAAACTGATCACCATCTGTACTCCAAAACTGAGAAGCGCACGCCGCATCAGTTTGAGATCCCTTACAGCAAGAGAATATCCCATCGTCAGTATTCCACTCATAAGTGGGGAAATCAGCATGGCTCCTATAATCACCGCAGTGGAATTGACATTCAGACCGATTGACGCAATCATGATAGCCATCATCAGTATCCACATATTAGAACCGTGAATGTCCGTGTTCTCCTCCATCATCGCATCGATATCCTCATAGCTCATCATATCACCGCGGATATCAAATAAATTTATTAAAAATCTTTTTAGTGAATTCATTTTTCCCTGCTTCTGTTCGTTTATATTATCCTGTATCATATTATTTACTCCAACTTTCTTTTCCCGAATCAATCAAATCACCTCTCTGGCAGCACAAACATTATCAGGAATAATTATAGCATATATCATCGAATCATGACATTTTTCTGAGAAAAAATATGCATAAAATATGCATATCTCAATTCTGTGATTATTCAGTACACCCAAAATAGTCAATTATTATTCTCAAAATTGCAAATATCTGTTTACCAATCCTTCTATTGTTTTTGAATTCAAAATACTCTGTTCTGTTTCAAAAGTGAGAATCAGACGATCCCCCGGATAAATATCATTCTTTTGATAGGACTCTATTTTTCGGACCGCACTTCTTGCATATTCCTGCTTATCCACCATGCCTTCATGTTCCCAGTATATCTCCTTCCCTATTTTCTTCGACAAAAATGTAAAATCAGGATATACAGTACCATATCCTTTCAGATATAAAGGTTTTTCATATTTGTAAAGTATGTTTCTTCGATAAAAGTAATCTGCAAGAATTTTCTCTGACTTCGATCTCACGCGTTCCCCTTTTTCACTCAGAATCACCACAGTTCCTTCCTGAAATCCTTTCCCCTGATATTCTTCCGTATACCATTCATTAAGAAGTTGCTTCCATGTTGCTTCCACAGGCGTAACTAAAGCTTGTCTGTCTGCATGCAAAGATGTAAAAAGTTCCTCGATCTCATCATCTGAATAATCTCTCGTAATTTTCTTAATCTGTTTTAGTCTCGATTCTGCCTTTTTTATCACCGACAAGTTGTAAGTCTTTTGCGCAAGCTTTTGGGGTAAAGATTTGTCTGATTTCGGAATATAGATTCCACTATTATCCTCTGTACAATGGTAATATCTGATTTTATTTTTATCTTTTGAGATTCTTAGATGTCCATCCGGTGCTGTAGACAATCCTTCTTTTGCTTTATTTACAATGTTTTCCAGATATTTCTGCTCCTGTAAAAGCATTTGTTTTAGACCTTGCATATCTTTTCTCCTACTATTGACTTATATCTGATTTCTTGGAATTACAGTCATCCTTCATCGACATCGGAGGTGACTTGTTTTTGATTTCTTAGAATTGCGGTCATCCTTCTTCGACGTCGAGGGTGACTTGTTTTTGATTTCTTGGAATTACAGTCATCCTTCTTCGACGTCGAGGGTGACTTGTTTTTGATTTCTTAGAATTGCGGTCATCCTTCATCGACGTCGGGGGGTGACTTGTTTTTGATTTTTTGAAGTTAAGGTTGCATATTCCGCAAGAACTGCGCATCCGTTCCAGAGGAACGGAGCGCCATTCCGCTTCAAACTGAGCAAAGCTCAGCAGGTTGATTAATTACTATTGGTTATTCTGCGA
>NZ_JBQHUC010000056.1:0-10380 GCF_052065395.1 Bariatricus sp. HCP28S3_F11
AAAAGCGCGCCGTAATTACAGGCACGTACAAAGAGACATCATTATGGAACTGATATAATAATTCGCTGTTTTTGTGCAGGAGACAGGAACTTTATTTTGCGAGACGACAGTCAGTGCGTGTTTGGCGGCACTTCCAATGCCCTTGACTTCCTGCCCCTTGACCGTTCCGGCAACCGCCGCTTTATCCCGGTCATGGTGTACCCGGAGCAGGCGGAAGTTCACATTTTGGAGGATGAAGCCGCTTCCAGAGCCTATATCGGGCAGATGTGGGCGGAAGCGATGGAGATTTATAAAAGCGGCAGGTTCAAGCTGGCTTTCAGCCCCGCCATGCAGCGGTATCTCAAAGAACACCAGCGGGATTTTATGCCGGAGGACACCAAAGCCGGGATGATACAGGCGTATCTTGATAAATACACCGGGAGCATGGTCTGCTCCAAGCAGCTCTATAAGGAAGCCTTGAACCATGCTTTTGACGAGCCGAAGCAATGGGAAATCCGGGAAATCAACGAGATTATGAACCAGTGCATTTCCAGCTGGCGGTACTTCCCAAACCCAAGAATGTTTTCCGAATATGGCAGACAAAAGGGCTGGGAGCGTGAAAACCCGGCAACGGACTCCGGCAACCCGTCTGAAAAAACGATGGACGGTTTTGTGGAGGTCACAGAACAGATGGAGCTTCCATTCTGAAAAGGACAGCCCGTTGCACCCCCTGTTGTTATCCCGTTGCCGAGCCGGTTGCCGGGAAAAACCCCTTATTTCCGGGCTTTTCTCCCTTATAACAACCAAAACAACAAAAAAATAAAAGAAAAGTATAAATAGTAACCATCGCCAGATTGAGATTGTTTGCAAGGTCTTTTGAAGTCCGTTGCCGGACTTCGTTGCCGACACCCTCTGTCTGGCTATTTTCATGTATGGAGGATAACTGCCTATGGCAAAAAACAAAACAGAGATTCATGTGACCACTGTATTTGACGGGGAGCTTGACGCCACTGATGTGTTCGTCAGCCTGATTTCCCAGAAATACGGAAAGACAAATGCAAAAGAATATCTTGCTAAAAAGAAAGATATAGGCTATAATGAAGATGAGGTTCAAAAGAGCCAGATACCGTCTGGATTGTGTGGGTAAATGGCTATGATGAACGAAATGGAATACAGAACAATCGGTTCGGCACTTGCCGGGGGTTATCGTGCGGCGGTCTATTGCAGGCTGTCAAAGGACGATGACCTGCAAGGCGAAAGTGCCAGTATCGCAAACCAGCGTGATATGCTGGAAAAATACTGCGAAAAGCAGGGATGGGAGGTTGTGGCAGTCTATCAGGACGATGGCTTCACAGGTCTTAACATGGAGCGTCCTGACCTACAGAGAATGTTGAGAGCCATTGAGCGCAGGCAGATCAACCTTGTCATCACGAAAGACCTCAGCCGACTGGGGCGTAATTATCTGCAAACCGGGCATTTGATTGAGGACTTTTTCCCAAGAAACGGTGTCCGCTATATCGCCATGAATGACGGCATCGACACCCTGCGGGATAACAACGACATTGCCCCGTTCAAGAATATCCTGAACGAGATGTACAGCAAGGATATTTCCAAGAAAGTCCATTCCTCTTATCTTCTGAAAGCGCAGAAAGGACAGTTTACCGGGTGTCTTGCCCCGTTTGGGTATCGGAAAGACCCGGAGGACAAAAACCATCTGCTCATTGACGAGGAAACCGCCCCGATTGTGCGGCTGATTTTCGGATATGCCCTGAACGGTCATGGTCCGAACTATATCCGCAGACGGCTGGAGAAAGAAAAAATCCCCTGCCCTACATGGTGGAACCGGGAACGGGGGCTTCGCAATACCCGCACCAAATGGGAAAAGAAAGACCCAGAAAACGGGCGGTATATGTGGGACTTCTCCGTTATCAAAGACCTTTTGATGAATCCCGTCTACACCGGGGCGATTGCTTCCCAGAAAAAGGACTACCGCTTCAAAATCGGCACGATTGGGGAAAAGAAGCCGGAGGACTGGATTGTGGTGGAGGGACAGCATGAACCGCTGATTGACAGCATGAGCTTTGACATTGTGCAGAACAAGCTGAAATCCCGCCAGCGTCCGGGGCAGACCAATGAAATCAGCCTGTTTGCCGGACTGTTAAAATGCGGCGAGTGTGGGAAGTCGCTGACGGTACGCTACACAAACGCTAAACATCCCCAGCGGATTTACTCCTGCAAGACCTACAATGCCTTTGGAAAGAACCACTGCACCCAGCACCGGATTGATTATGACACCCTTTACAGCCATGTGCTGCGGAAAATCCGGGAATGTGCCAGAGCTGCCCTGATGGACGGGGAAGCGGTTGCCGACCGCCTGACCAATACCTGTGAAGCCGAGCAGCGGGAACAGCGGGAAGCAATGGAACGCTCCCTTACAAGGGACGAGGAACGGATTGAGGTTCTGGACAAAATGGTCATGCGGCTTTATGAGGATATGATTGCAGGGCGTATCAGTGAGCAGAATTTCAACACCATGCTGGAAAAGACACAGACCGAGCAGACGGAGCTTAAAACAAAAGTGTCCGAGGGCAGAAAGCGGCTGTCCGATGAAGTCCAGCTTGCCAATGATGCAAAACAATGGGTGGAAGCCATTCAGGAATACGCCAACATCACAGAGCTGGACGCAGCCACCCTCAACCGCTTAATCAAAGAAATCGTTGTGCATGAGCGCATTGACGAAGATAAAACAAGACACATTTCTATCGAAATTCATTTTAATCTCAAACCCATCCCGGAGGTGGAACAGGTCACTGCCTGACCTGTCCCGCCGGGACGGTTCTCTTAACAACACCATATAGATTTTTTGTACGCCGCCGCCCGCCATCGAGCAGAGTTTTTACACCTAATTGGGGATGAAACAGCTGATGGCAGGCGGCGGTGTGGCTCTGATCGGCATTACCCTGGTTCCTCTGCTCTCTGGTCTGTTTGGCTAAGACCAACAACGAGTGATTCGCACTCGGCGGGTAGCGAAAGCTGCCCGTTTACATATAGCAACTATATGAATTTTGATTTGGAGGATAGAAAATGGCAGAATGGAGCCTTTACGGAAACGACCGTAAAGAAAGATTTGAGAGAAGTATTGAGCCGGATGAACTTGCTTTTACGCTCAAGCAGTATCAGACGGTTCTGGGCAAAGGATTCGGTGTCAATGAACTGCTGGAATTGGAGAAAATCCGTGCGATGGCGCTGATTGCAGAAGCAATCAATGATGCGCCTGAGTTCTTCATGGATCAGCTTGGGAAAGCAAGACATGAGTGTAGCTTTAACTCCATCAACGGAGCGATTGAATCGTTACAGTATGTATTCCCGATGCACCGACGACCCGGATGCCTACTTTGAACAGGAAGATTTCTTCAACGTATTCGATTTCAATACCCGTCAGACGGTCAACGCTCTCGGTAATGCAGTCAGCAGTATCGCAGGCAGGATGTTCAAGGAAATCGAAATCACGATCCAAGAGTACAATCAAAGCCAGCAGATAGAAAGGAGTCAAGACCATGATGAACGAAATGACTTACACGCAGGTGGGAGAAGTGCTGATTCCCGACCTGAAACTGGAACACCCAGACACGAAGCCCCTGGGCAAGTACGGCAGGATGCGCAGAGCGTTCCTGCAGGAGAACAATCCGACCCTGTTCAGCGACCTGATCCTGACGGAGCAGTTGTTCCCGCATCTTCAGGAGATCGACGAGACAGCGAACCGCAGAGTGAAACAGCTGATGAGCGAGTATCTTCAGAAGAACCCGGCACCGGACAAGGCGACAAATCAGATGGGCTGGGTACAGCACATGAACAGCCTGAAAGCACAGGCAGAGGAAATAGTGATGACGGAGCTTATCAACAGCTGAGTCTCAATCTTTTCCTCACCGAAGATGAACAGATAAAACTGATAGATGAAGCAGAGAGCAGACAGTTCTCTGCTTTTTCTTTTGCCCAGGAAGAAATCGACCACTTCCTGATGCTGGGCAGCAACCGTACCAACAGCCGTATGGCAATCGCTACTGAGTTTATGAAACAGAAACCTGTTGATGAACTGGCTCAGTTTCTGAAAGAAACTTACAACGGCGGCTATGGTATCAAGGAGAATGGACGCAGCATTTCTGCGTGGTATGCCGAAGATGGCATCCATCTGGCAATGGGACGTTCCGCACGATATACCAAGACTGCCCAGGTCATCCCTTGGACGGAAGCTGCCGAGCGTATCGGACAACTTTTGGAGGAGGGCAAATTCGCTACCAATGTGGAACTTGCCGAAGCTCCACAGCATGAGCGTAATCAACTGGCTGTATCTCTTTGGTATCTCTACCGTGATCTGAGTGAAAAAGGCCGTGCAAGTAACTTTCTGAACATATTGCATCGTGGTACGTTCAGTGGGTTTCCTGATGAAACAAAGCAATTGGCAAAGCAATTAACAGACCCTCACTTTCTCTCTACGCTGACACAGCAATATACCAGTTTTTTGTATGCAAATAAAAGTGATTATAGCCTTATGCGTGCCAGACATCATAAGTTCGACCGCATTATGCAGCAACTGGAGGAATTGAAACTTCCCCGCAGAGAGTATCAGACGGAAATGATGGATATGCCCGTTGTTGGCTATTTCATCACCGATGATGAAATTAATGCAGAGCTTGCCAGCGGAAGCAGCTTTGAGGGTAGCAAGGCTCGTATTTATGAATACTTTCTGGAACCGCACTCCCAGAAAGAAAAGGCAGACTTCCTGAAAAACGAATACGGAACCGGTGGTCGTTCCCATGCGTTGTCCGGTTCTGACCATAGTTCTCAGGATCACGATGCCAAGGGATTGCGATATAAGAAGTCTGGCTGTGAAGAAGTCAAGTTGTCCTGGACGCAGGTTGCTTCCCGTGTAGACGACCTTGTGAAGCTCGACCGCTATCTTTCCCCTGAAGCGATGGCACAGCGTCAGGCGATTCTGGATGCCAAGATGGAGCTTGATTCCACTTTGGAGAGAGCCAAGGAACTGATCGACGATTTCTGTCAGGACGAGTATGATTCCCCGGCAGATTTTGAAGATCTCAGCAAGATTGGTATTGGCTACACAACCGTGACCGATGATGAAATTCCTATCCAGGTATACGCCAATTTGGAGGACTTCCGCATTGAGCGTTATCTGGACGGAACACTGATTGATTCCCGTCAGTATGATTCTTTGCAAGCGCTGATTGAAAACGAGCTTGAAGATTTGGACTTTTCTGACCTGATCGACGTAACAGATGAGCAGGTCGCTATGGTTCAGCAGAAAGAACAGGGCTGGCATTATCAGGTCGGAGATACAGTCTATCTGGACGATACAGCTTTTCTTGTGGAGCAGATTACTGACAGAGAGGTACAGCTGCGTGATCCGACTCTGCTTTACCCCATTTTCCGAGCCGAAAATCGTGAGCAGTTTGAACGACTGCTGAATGATGATGAGAGGAACCATTCCCTCCGTGGTATTGCTGAAGTACCGGGACAGCCGGTTGTAGAGGAAATCAAGGGTGAAATCATTCCCGAAACAGCGCAGACAAGGGATTATAGCTTTGAGTATCAGCTGTTAGACCGCTTGCGTATGGACTGCGAATATTTCCTTGGTGCTGGACAGCACAGCGAAAAGCACTTATGGGCAGGAAACAGACACGCACAAATTGCCAAGATGCGTGAGTTATATGATACAGTTCCCGACAAACCGGGATGGCTGACACCTGATATGATTAACAGCTATGAGGAGCGTATGGCTCCCCGCTATCTGGTTGCAGCTTATCACCATTTTGAAAACGGCTTTGATGACAAGTTGGACTACTACACTTTGGAGGAAGCCGAAAAAGTCGCACAGGGATATGTAGACGGAACTATGGAGCCTGACGGTTTCAAATACGATGGTGCTGCCATTTACGATCAGCAGGAGCATAAGTACATCCGTATTTATGGCGACTATCCTGATGAGAAGGCACACGCACAGGTCTATGCGCCTAACTTCGACGCAAATAGCGTCGAAGTTGTCCCTGAACACTTCATCGACCATTTCTATGTAGTGGAAGATATTCAGAAGCGTGGTGCGCTGGACATCAAGGAGTATGGTTCCTTTGAGGATGCCATGAGAGCCTATCGTGAGCTTCCGTCCACACAGATGAAAGCTCTGGGAGCTATGAACACTAGACGACCTTTACCCGGCAGTCTGGATCTGATCCATTGCAAAGATGGGCAGGACACTATCGTACAGGACTACACGAAGGTGGATGGTTGGGAAAATCCTGAGGTACAGGAGATTATCAGTAGAATCGAAACTGCCCTTCAGGAAAAAGAGGTTCAGCCTGAAATCCATGCTGAGAACTATCGTATTATGGACGATAACCTTGGCGAAGGAAGTCCCCGTCTGAAATACGCCCGAAATGTAGCGGCTATCCGTACCCTGTTCCAACTGGAAGCAGAAGGACGAGATGCTACTCCTCAGGAGCAGGAAATCCTGTCGAACTATGTCGGCTGGGGCGGCCTTGCAGATGTGTTTGACCCGAACAAGGACAGCTGGGCTGAAGAATACAAGAATCTGAAGGGCTTGCTGTCTGATGATGAATATGCAGCAGCAAGAGCTTCAACTCTGAACGCACACTATACCAGTCCTACGGTTATCCGTGGTATCTATGATGCTGTGGAAAGGATGGGGTTTGAGACCGGCAATATCCTGGAGCCTGCAATGGGTGTCGGTAACTTCTTCGGCTTACTGCCTGAGAGCATGAGAGACAGCCGATTGTATGGTGTGGAGCTTGACTCTATCTCTGGTCGTATTGCTCAGAAGCTCTATCCGAAAGCTGACATTACCGTAGCCGGTTTTGAAACGACCAATCGCAGAGACTTCTATGATCTGGCTGTTGGTAACGTGCCGTTCGGAAACTATAAGGTTTCTGATAAGCCTTATGACAAACTGGGCTTCTCCATTCACAACTATTTCTTCGCTAAAACGCTGGATCAGGTTCGTCCCGGTGGCGTGGTTGCTTTTGTGACCAGCCGACACACCATGGACTCCAAGACACCAGATGCCCGAAGGTATATGGCCCAGAGAGCAGACTTTCTCGGTGCAATCCGTCTGCCAAACAACGCTTTCAAAAAGAACGCAGGAACTGATGTTGTCTCCGATATTATCTTCCTGCAGAAGCGTGACCATCCTATCGACATCGATCAGGATTGGGTGCATCTGAATACAACACCTGATGGCTTTACCATGAACAGCTATTTCGTAGACCATCCTGAGATGGTCCTGGGTGAGCTGGCAATGGAAAGCACTCAGTACGGCAAGGATGATCTCACAGTTCGTCCGATTCCCGACGCTGATCTTTCCGAACAGCTGAAGGAAGCCATTGCCCATATTGGCGGTGTGTATCAACCTGTGGAGCTTGCCGAAACAGAGCATGGTATTCAGGAAGATGTAATTCCTGCTGATCCCAACGTGAAGAACTTCTCCTATGCAGTCGTAGACGGAGATGTTTACTTCCGTGAAAACTCCGTCATGCGTCATCTTGATCTGAATGAAAAGGCAAAAGAGCGTGTGACCGGCATGGTAGAACTGCGCCGCATTGTCAATGAGCTAATCGAGTTCCAGCTTGAGGACTTCCCGGATGAAATGATTGCCCAGAAGCAGGCGGAATTGAACGAAGCCTATGATGCCTTTACCGCAAAACATGGTCTTATCAATAACCGTGCTAACGGTCAGGCATTCTCTGACGATTCCTCCTATTACCTCCTGTGTTCTCTGGAGAATGTGGATGAGGACGGCAATCTGAAAAGCAAGGCGGATATGTTCACCAAGAGAACGATCAAGCCAGAACGCAAAGTGACCAGTGTGGACACTCCTTCCGAAGCTCTGGCAATTTCTATCGGTGAACGTGGTCGAGTAGATCTGGACTATATGGCAGAACTGCTTGGCACTCCCGGTGAATATGAAGCTATTGCGACTGAACTGCGTGGAGTCATCTTCAAAGACCCGCTGGCAAATCGCAATGATCCTGTAGACGGTTGGCAGACCGCAGACGAGTACCTTTCCGGTGATGTGAGAAGCAAGCTGAAGATTGCTCAGATGGCGGCAAAGAATGATTCTGCATTTTCTGTGAACGTGCAGGCTCTGGAAAAGGCGCAGCCGAAAGACCTGGATGCGTCTGAAATTGATGTTCGTCTGGGTGCTACCTGGATTGACCCTGATTATATCCAGCAGTTCATGTACGAAACCTTTGAGCCGCCGTATTATATGCGTCGCAGCATCGAAGTCAAGTTCTCTGAAATGACTGCCGAGTGGCGAATCACCGGCAAGAGTAACCCAAGCTATAATGATGTGGCTGCGTATGTGACCTACGGTACTGACCGTGCCAACGCATATCGTATTCTGGAGGAAACGCTGAACCTGAAGGACATCCGAATCTACGACACCATCGAAGAACCCGATGGAAAACAGAAGCGTGTCCTGAACAAGAAAGAAACAACCCTTGCCCAGCAGAAACAGCAGGCCATCAAGGATGCGTTCCGTGATTGGGTATGGAGAGATCCCCGACGCCGTGAAGCTCTGGTTACGAAGTACAATGAGCTTTTCAACTCCACCAGACCTCGTGAATACGATGGCAGTCATATCCGTTTTGGCGGTATGAACCCCGATATTTCTCTGCGAGAACATCAGAAAAACGCTATTGCTCATGTGCTTTATGGTGGAAACACCTTGCTGGCACACGAAGTAGGTGCAGGCAAGACCTTCGAGATGGCTGCATCTGCCATGGAGAGTAAGCGTCTGGGCTTGTGTCAGAAATCCATGTTTGTGGTGCCGAACCATCTGACCTTGCAGTGGGCAAATGAGTTCCTGCGACTCTATCCGAGTGCAAATCTTCTGGTAGCAACGAAAAAGGACTTTGAAACGGCAAACCGCAAAAAGTTCTGCGCCCGTATCGCAACTGGTGACTATGATGCTGTCATCATTGGTCACAGCCAGTTCGAGAAAATCCCGCTCTCCCCGGAACGTCAGCAGAGACAGCTGGAACAGCAGATCGACGAGATCGAGAATGAGATTGCAACGCTCAAATGGCAGCGTGGCGAGAACTTTACCATCAAGCAGATGGAAAAGACCCGTAAATCCTTGCAGGCCAGACTGGACAAGCTGACCTCCACCGAACGCAAAGATGATGTTATCACCTTTGAACAGTTGGGTGTTGACCGCCTGTTCGTAGATGAGAGTCATGGTGTATTAGGGTTTGGTGATTATCTATACCATCAAAATCTCCCCCTCATATAAGTTTTAACTATAATAACGATTGAGGATAAGAATTTTGGACAGTCTCTTCAAAAAATAATTATGAACTTTTTGTTTACACGTCGATAACACAAAATTTGTAGGATTGTGGTATAATATTTACATTCATACTGGAGGATTATGCCCATGCTCATATATTTGATGATGATTGACTCCCCAGAGTATCAATCAAAATTTGAAAAAATATATCTTACATATAAAGGACTCATGTACCATACAGCATATAAGGTTCTCAACAATGAGGAAGATGCTGAGGATGCTGTTCACAATGCTTTCGTAAAGATTGCAGAAAACATTTCAAAAATTGGAGAACCGGTGTGTCCAAAAACGCAGGTCTATGTCGTTACTATAGTTGAGAACAAAGCAATCGATTTGTACCGAGCAAATCAACGCAGGAGTAAGGTCATATACCTTGATGAGATTTCCGGTATTCCTGTAGACGAAAGCAAAGTGCATGGGTTGGCTGCGTGTATGGCTAAGTTACCCCCTCGTTATCGTCAAGTGATCCTGCTCAAATATTATCAGGGGTTCAGTTGCAGAGAGATTGCGAAACAGCTGAATATCACAGAAGCAAATGCAATCAAGCTTGATCAGAGAGCGAAGAACAGATTGCTTCAGATTTGTAAGGAGGAGGGAATACTATGATAACTGATGAGATGTTGGCACAGGCCGCAGCAGAACTGGCTGATGCCATTAACGAAAGTTTACCGGACCCAAGTGAATGCAGCCATCAGTTTTCACCTCGGTTTGAGAAAAAGATGAAACGACTAATCCGCAAGTCTCATCATCCAATCTTCTATCGAACACTACGCACTGTAGCAAGAGTTCCATCAGAATTGATTTTATATTCAGTTATAACTCACCAAAATCTAAAATAAAATTACAAACAATTTTCTATTCAAAAGTGTTTGAATTTATCCCAACAAATTCACGGTTTTTAAAATACCTGCATATTCCGCAAGAATTGCGCATCCGTTCCAGAGGAACGGAGCGCCATTCCGCTTCAAACTGAGCAAAGCTCAGCAGGTTGATTAATTACTATTGGTTATTCTGCGATC
>NZ_JBQHUC010000057.1:0-10341 GCF_052065395.1 Bariatricus sp. HCP28S3_F11
AGCTTTATCACTATATAAAACAGCAAAAGGTTTCTCATCAATTTTAGGGAACACTTCTTCTGCGAAAACCTTTGCCCAGGAATTTTCTAACGCTTTTTGCTCACGCGCAGTAAGTGCCAAAAGCAACGGCCCCACTAAGAGATGGAAAACCAGGAGCCTTTTGTATCAATTTGCCCGGAATTTTTCAGTTTACTGATTTCAGCTGACATGGCACTGCGTTCTACACCCAGATAATCTGCCAGTGCCTGTCGGTTATAAGGAATTACGAACTCCGTGCTACCGTGCTGTTTGGCTTGATCTAAAAAATAGGCCATTAATTTTTCTTTTGTTGATTTCTGTGACATATATCGGATTTTTTGTGACAGTGCCAAATTCTTTTGTGCCATCCCCTGAAGTAAATTCTTCATCAGGCGATTGTGAAAATGACAGGAATTGGAGCATGAGGTGAGAACACGTCTGCAATCCAGAAGGAGTACCGCACTGTCCTTGACGGCAATAACGCTTACAGGCATGGTTTCAAGACCGGCAAAAGAAAATACTTCTGCAAATAATTCTCCAGGCTGGAGGCAGGTCATTATGCTTCGGTTACCGTAATAATCTTCCCGGATCACTTGCACTGTACCGGAAAGAACAACACCTAAAAACCGGGCAGGGGTACCCTCAAGAAAAACTGGACTGCCTTTCGGGACATTAATAGTTTTACCATTCAGACATGCTATCATAGCATTCAAATCAGATTGTTCAATACCATCAAATAATGGGCATTTCGATAATATTTCAAAAAAATCTTTCACATTAATCCTCCTTTGTTGGAATTCCAACAGACATTCTTTTGCCAGTATAATAGAATAAGCTTGTAACGTCAAGTGCAGCAAATAAAAGGGAGGAAATACAATGATACGTAAAATTATTCAAATAGATGAAGAAAGATGTAACGGCTGCGGGGCATGTGCTGCAGCATGTCATGAGGGGGCCATTGGTATGGTGGATGGAAAAGCAAAGCTGCTTAGAGATGACTATTGCGATGGACTGGGAGATTGTCTTCCTACATGTCCCACAGGAGCGATTTCCTTTGTGGAGCGGGAGGCTGCTGCTTATGATGAGGCAGCCGTTCTGGCTGCAAAAGCGAAAAAGGAACAGCCGCTGCCTTGCGGTTGCCCGGGATCTGCAGCAAAAGCTATCAAACGTCAGGAGACTGATTCTGTATCAATCGCACCACAAGAATCTGAGCTTCGGCAATGGCCTGTTCAGATCAAACTGGTACCTGTGAAGGCTCCATGGTTTGATGGCGCAAAGCTTTTGGTAGCTGCGGATTGTACCGCTTATGCTTATGCTGATTTTCATAAGGACTTTATCAAAGGACGTATTACACTGGTAGGATGTCCTAAGCTGGATGCTGTGGATTATGGTGAAAAATTGACTGAGATTATCCGCAATAATGATATTCGCAGTGTTACAGTGGTACGGATGGAAGTGCCTTGCTGTGGAGGTATTGAAAATGCAGTGAAAACAGCACTTCAGGATAGCGGGAAATTTATTCCGTGGAATGTGGTGACGATTGCAACTGACGGTAGCATTATAGAAAGAGTGTAAGAATGCGGATGTGGCTAAATTGCAGGATGAGAAGATTACTGTTTCCTATTAATGCTTAGGAAACGTTTCTTCTCATTCTCGGGTTCACAGTCGTCGATTCATTTTGTTTGCCAATGAAACGGTTTATAATCATTCATGTGTGAAAAACTGTTTGGTATAATTCTTCTGCTCCCCGGTCTGCTTATCAAAGGTGATGCCCAGGGCCCCCAATTTTAGTCTTACAACCTGATGATCCAACTCTAAGGGTACATTGAGCATGTGGTTTTCTAATTTCCCATTGTTTTTGACAAGATACTCTACACCGAACGCCATTACAGAAAAAGACATATCCATAACATCGGCAGGGTTGCCATTTGCGTATACGAGATTGGCAACCCGTCCATCAGCAATAACAAACAAGTGATTGCCGTTTTCAAGGGTATACTCATCCAGATTTAAGTCCCTCAAAGGGACGGAGGTTTTGAAATCGGACACTGATTAGATCCAGAACCGGCATTTTCAGAATCGTTCTGGCAATGCTTTCTACAACAAATATCTGACATAATCGATAGCTTCTTCTGTCCGAGGACTGTTTGCAATGATTCCTAAATATACTATGTCACTAAATCCAGCATCAGAAATCATAGATGTTTGTGATAAATCCAGTCCAAATGGATGTTCTTCCGTGACTGCTTGATAAGTAATAGAGGGATCCAGCTGCAGATCGGTGGAATTGTCTTCAAGGATGACAGTATTTGTTACCAGATGAGGCTTTAATCGGTTATATAAATCTACATCTTCACTTGAAAGCAGTTCTTCCAGATCGCAGAGATATCCGTTTTGTGAAAAGGCATCAAATGCTTCTTTATTCATAAGGACAACATCCAGCTGTTTCCCGTCAATGGAAGCCAGGATCTTCATGCGGGATGCATAGGTGTATTCGTGATAGGGATTGGTCTCATCGTCGGTCAAATATAATCCGGTATATAGCTGCATGGTGGTTTTGGAAGTGTCTTGATCAAGAGAATCCAGAAAACCGGTGCTCAGTTGTTCAGTAAGGGAATCGCTTGCAGATACGTTGACTAAGGCAGTATAGAGGATTTTTTCCTTGTGGGTAAAATGTCCGTAAAGGGAATAACCAAGTATGTACAGAAGAATGCAAAGTACCACAATGGGCAGCTTATAATAATCCCAAATATACCGGATTTTTTGTGGCCCATGAAGGGTTTTCAGTTTTTCCAGCTCCGGTGACGCTTTTTGTTTCAGCTTCATGAGAATTCCTTTCTACTATGGTTTAAACGGCATCTGCCCAGACTGAAAACCTGTGACAGATACCGATAGGCAGTTATTGTGAATCGTCCGGTGAGGAGTTTTCGACAGACTCTGATTTCTCTTCGCACATCAACAGGATATTGGAAAGCAGGTAAGAACACAGGAAAGCGCAGAGTCCTTCACCAAAAATAATTGCGGGTGTAAAGATGTTTATGATTACGAAAATCATAATAAAGTAAATTACAGCCATCAGCACGGTGCAGAGCAGAAAGCGCATGCCAATCATAATTGAGTTTTTAAACATGGCCAGAGTTGTATTATTAAATCTGGCAAGAAGCGGAAAAATATACATCAATATGATGGCGTATGCAACGGCTGCTACAATCAAAACGGCGGTACAAATTGTCCAGAACGCATTCTCAAAACGAATGTGATACAGAACATAACCGTCTATTCCGAAGAGGATTCCAAATCCCAGAAGAATTAGCCAGATGACGGTTCCCTGTTTGAAATTCTCACGGAAAGAGTGGAAAAAGGCTTTTGTGATATTGCCTTCTTCGTTTTTGACCATTTTTAAAGTGACATAATATAATGCAGTTGTAGAAGCACCGATGGTAAAAACTGGAAGGCTGCAAAAAAACCACAGGATGTTAAGATATACTGCATTAACGATTTTTGTAATGAATTGCATGACCGGATTATCCGGGTTAAGTAAGCTGTTCATGATAGTCTAATCCTCCGTAGATTCTCTGTAGATCAGGTCAGTTTCAACGTGCATGGTTCGATAGTTTAAATCTGGTTCCTTTATTCGCGATATTAATAAATGTACTGCGTAGTAGCCCATGATCTGGCTGTGTATATGGATGGTTGTCAGAGAAGGCGTTATGATTTTTGATTCCGGAGAATCATCGAAACCGCAGAGGTACACATCTTTCGGAACAGAATAGCCAAGCCTCTTTAAAGCCTTTATGGCATCCAGAGCTACGAAATCATTTGCACAGATAAACACCTGAGGAAGCTCTTTCATATTTTTCAGACGATCTGTCAGGATCTCCTCATATTTGCGGGAAAATGGTTCGCGGTCAAGAATACTGTATTCGTCAGATATAGGTAAACCAAGCAGGTACATGGCATCGCGGTATCCCATATAACGTTCAAAAAAGGAATGGCAGTGCAGATAATCTCCGATAAATCCAATTTTTGTTTTTTTCCTTCGAGACATTTCCTCTACAAAGCGATAAATATTAGTGCGGTTGTCCATATATAACTTGTCTGCTACCAGCGGTGAACCCAGAGGATCGGCCGGAGTGTCAACAAAAAGGACAGGCAGATCAAGAGAGCAGACCATATGGCTATATGCGGAATCGAACAACTCGATGCAGACGATTCCGGCGGTCCTTTCTTTCGCAAAGGAAGGCGGGAGCAAAAGCCGGTGAAGGTCATCCGGAAGAATGCGGTACATGGTCAGACTGTAGCCTAACTGGGAAAGCTCTCGCTGAAATTTGTCCAGCATTGTGGATGCAAAATGGGAATTACCCAAAAAACTTGTGGTAAACAGCGCGATTTCACCGCGTTCATTCGGGGCGGAAAAAGAAAGGGACGGTTTGCCTGTGTCTGCAATTGTTACATATGAAAACTGTTTATATCCCATTTCCATTGCTTTTTTTAAAACTTTGTCTCTGGTTGCATCAGCAAGGATGCCCGTATTGTTAATCGCCTTAGAAACAGTGTTTCTGGAAACACCGAGGGCGTCAGCTATATCCTGTATGGTTACTCTGCCGGCCATATAATCCTCCTAATTATGTGAATGATTGTTACATAATATATTATAAAATGCAAAACAAAATGTGTCAAATGTAATAATGAAAAAAATTAGGTAAAAATGCATAAAAATAAAATGCTATAATTATAATAAATATACAATAATGTGACAAAAGTAAAAAAATGTAAAAACAATAAAGGCAAAATGCCAGAATTATATTGACCAAATGTAAAATATGTGGTATAAAATAATCATGAAATCTTGAATTTACTTTTACATTTGCACAACTAGATTGAGACGGCATGGATATATGTAGATGCAAAAGTATGGGGAGAGAAAAAAAGGAAGGAGGACAAAATGAAAACAAGTTCTACAGTTGTTTCTGACAAGAAACAGAACAAAAACTCAGCAGGTCTTCATAACACGCTTCTGTATTTAAAACAGCATTGGCAGTTGTACGTGATTTTCCTGCTGCCGGCCTTGGCGCTTACTTTGATTTTCAAGTATATTCCGATGGGCGGCATCATGATTGCTTTTCAGAAGTATAATCCGATCAAAGGTATTCTGGGAAGTGAGTGGGTAGGATTCAAGTATTTCGAACGGTTTTTGTCATCACCGGATTTTATGACTTACCTGATCAATACCCTGAAGCTTAGTGTTTACGGTTTGTTATGGGGGTTCCCGGTTCCGATTCTATTGGCATTTCTGCTGAATCGAATCCAGAGTACGGGAATAAAGAAGAAAATTCAGCTTGTTCTGTACTTGCCGAATTTTATCTCCGTAATTGTATTGTGTGGTATCGTGCGTATTTTCCTTTCAGTTACGGGACCGGTCAATTTACTGTTTGGTACGAGCATTAATTTCATGACCATGCCGGAAGCATTCCGTACCATTTATATTGCCAGTGGTATCTGGCAGGGAGCAGGCTGGGCATCTATCATGTATACGGCGGCGCTTTCTAATGCCAGTCAGGAATTGAAAGAGGCAGCGTTGATAGACGGTGCGAACATATTCCAGCAGATTAAAGCCGTGGAGTGGCCTGCGATCAAGGATTTGGTTGTGATTCAGTTTATTATGCAGGCGGGTAATATTATGAGTATCGGTTTTGAAAAAGCCTATGCATTGCAGACGGATTTGAACCTGCCCGCATCAGAAATTATCGCTACATATGTTTACAAAAAAGGTTTGCTGGATGGAGATTACAGTTTCTCGACAGCAGTAGGTTTGTTTAATACGGTAATCAATGTTATTTTGCTGGTAGTAGTGAATAAGATTGTTGCCAAAATGAATGATGGTAAAGGATTATAAGGAGGAGCGAGATGAAAAAGAAAAGCAGATTTGCCAGATATTCTCTACAGGATAAGGCGTTGCTGATGTGCGGATACATTTTGCTTGGACTGTTTGTGGTTGCCATTATAGTTCCTATGATTTATATTGTCGTAGCTTCTTTTATGGATCCGGTTACCCTGCAGAATAAAGGTATTACCTTTGATTTTAGCAAATGGACTCTGACTGCATATGAACGTGTTATTTCAAATAAGCAGATTTGGGTAGGCTTTAAAAATGCAGTTATTTATTCTGTTGTGTTTACCGTTGTGTCAGTTGCAATAACACTTCTGGCGGCATACCCGATGTCAAGAGCAGATTTTAAAGGACGAGGATTTTTTAATGTGATTTTTGTAATTACCATGTTCTTTGGAGGCGGATTGATTCCTACTTATTTGTTGATCAGCAATCTGGGACTGCTGGACAGTATGTGGGCAATTATTCTTCCTGGAGCCTTCAGTGTATGGAATATGATTATTGCAAGGACATACTATCAGGGAATTCCTGGTGAATTGAGAGAAGCGGCAGATGTAGATGGTGCCAATGAGCTGGTGTTCTTTTTTAAGATTTTGATTCCGGTATGTACTCCGGTTATTGCAGTGTTGGCATTATGGCAGTTTGTTGGTATGTGGAACAGTTACTTTGATGCAATGATTTATTTGAACGACTCAGCAAAACAGCCGTTGCAGTTGGTGCTTCGTTCTATTTTGATTCAGAATCAACCGGAATCAGGAATGATTTCTGATATGCAGAGCACAGCAGCAAGAGCACAGCTGGCAGAACTTTTGAAATACGCAACAATCATTATTTCAAGTTTACCGCTTCTGGTAATGTATCCATTCTTCCAGAAGTATTTCGACAGCGGTATTATGGCTGGTTCTATAAAAGGATAATGAATGAAAGGAGCAAAAAAATGAAAAACAAATATTTTAAGCGCATAGTTGCCGTGATGCTGGCAATGGGAATGGTTGTATCACTTACAGCGTGTGGCGGAAAGAGCACTAAAAAATTGAATAGCGGGGAATTTCAAGAAGTGGATAAGTCTGAACTGGAGTTTCCATTAAAAGAGACGACAACTTTAACTGGTATGACCAGTTACCCTGCAAATACGGAGTCAAATCCTAACAACCGTACAATCTTTAAACGTTTACAGGAAAAGACAAATGTCGAGATCGAATGGACGGCAATCCAGTCAGACCAGTGGGGAGATAAAATTACCCTCAACATGTCAAATCCGGACACTTTAACAGACTTTATCTTCACGGCAGGTTTTAGCGATAGTGATCTTCTTAAATATGCGGATCAGGGAATTATTATTCCATTGGAAGAATACATCGACGCATATATGCCGAATTTGAGTGCAGTATTTGAAAAATATCCGGAATATAGAACCATGTGTACTGATTCTGAAGGACATATCTGGGCTCTTCCGTGGATTGAACAGCTTGGCTCAGAAAAGACAGCAATCCAGACAGTTGGAAATATGAGCTTTATTAACAAAAAGTGGCTGGATTTCCTTGGACTGGAAGTTCCGACAACGGTAGATGAATTTGAACAGGTTTTAATTGCTTTCCGCGATCATGCATCTGAACTGCAGGCAGAATTCAATATTGACGGAAGCATCATTCCGATGGCATGTATTGTAAATGATGGTGACCAGGATCCGAGCATCCTCATCAATGGTTTTGGTGAAGGATACGGCGATGCTGATAAGGGAAGACATATTGCAGTTACTGATGACCTTGAAGTAATCTGTTCCGCAACACAGGAAGGTTATAAGAAGGGAATCGAATGGCTTCATTCTCTGTATGCAGAAGGTCTGATTGATCCGGAAGCATTTACACAGGAATGGTCTACTTACGTATCAAAAGGAAAATCCGGACGTTACGGCGTATGCTTTAGCTGGGATGTAGCAAATATTGACAATCTTCAGGATTGGGTTCCGCTTCCGGCATTAACAGCTGATACAAGAAATATCACTCCGCAGAATGGTTCTTTTACAAGTGGATTTGACCGTGGACGTTGCGTAGTAACAGCAGTTGCAGAGAATCCGGCTCTTGTATGTGCATGGCTGGATCAGATGTATGATCCGTTCCAGTCTCCGCAGAATAACTGGGGAACTTATGGCGAGGATGATGAGTTTGATATCTTTGAACTGGGTGAAAACGAGAACGGTGAGGAAATGCTGAAGCATGCTCCGCTTGGAGATGCATCTCCGGTTGAAGTAAGAGAAGCAGAGTGTGTTGGAGGTCCGCTTGCAATCCTGGATGAATACTATGGTGTATATGTAACATGCCCTGATGATGCACAGTATCGTTTGGATTGGATTAAAGATTACTATACTCCGGATATGAATACAAAATATGTATATCCAAATGTATTCATGTCTCAGGAAGATACAGAAGAACTTTCCAATCTGCAGGCAGATATCCAGAAAACAATCAATGCGAAAAAATCAGACTGGATCATGAATGGATTTACAGATGCAGACTGGGATAAATACTTGAAAGATCTGGATGCATATGGTCTGCAGGATTATCTGGACATTTTCCAGAAATATCTTGACAGCTACTATGAAAATGCAGAATAATAAAACGTTGACACTAGATAAATAATAATCGTAGGAGCAGAAATATATGACAAGTCAGACATTACGAGAAGCACGGAAGTATGAAGAAACTTATGACAAGAGAATAGGACTAGAAGACAGGCCGGGATTCCATTTATCAACAAGGGTTGGCTGGCTGAATGACCCCAATGGTTTCTCTTTTTATGAGGGGAAGTACCATCTGTTCTATCAGTACCATCCATATGACCCATATTGGGGACCGATGCACTGGGGCCATGCAGTGAGTGAAGATTTGCTGCACTGGGAGTACCTCCCGGCAGCTTTGGCACCTGATATGAGCTATGACAGAGACGGATGTTTCTCCGGAAGTGCGGTGTCACTTCCGGATGGGAGACAATTGTTAATGTATACGGGTGTTAAGAGAATACCTTTGGAAGAGGGTGGGTTCCGTGATGAACAAACTCAGTGTCTGGCGGTGGGGGATGGTCTTGATTATGAAAAATATGAAAAGAATCCCGTGCTTGATGTGGAGAATATTCCAGAAGGGTGCAGCAAAGCAGATTTTCGCGATCCTAAAATGTGGGTAAATGAAGATGGAACCTATAGCTGTGTGGTCGCAAACCGGGCAGCAGATGGCAGTGGACAGCTTTTGCTGTATACCAGTCAGGATGGTTTTGAATGGAAGTTCAAAAGTGTTTTGATCGAGAATCATAACCGGTTTGGTGTTATGTGGGAATGTCCGGATGTGTTTCACCTTGATGGAAAAGATGTGTTGATGTGCAGTCCGATGGATATGCTTCCTGAGGGATTTGAATATCACAATGGTAATGGAACTTTATATCTGTTGGGAACTATGGATGAAGAGAACGGTACATTTAAGGCGCAGACGGATCATGCAGTTGATTATGGGATTGATTTTTATGCACCTCAGACGATTTTGACACCTGACGGCAGGAGAGTGATGATTGCGTGGATGCAGAATTGGGACACCAGTCGTCTTCATCCCAAGGAAACTCCATGGTTTGGACAGATGACACTTCCAAGAGAACTCTCTGTAAAAAATGGTAGAATATATCAGAATCCTATTCGTGAGCTGGAGAAGCTGCGACACAATAAAGTAGAATACAAAGATGTTGTTTTCACAGATACTATCAGGCTGGATAAAGTGAAAGGAAGAAAAGTTGATCTGGAAATTGAACTGGAACCGGTAGAGGGAAAAGAACTGTATAAAAAGTTTGCAGTACGTTTTGCACAGGACTGCCAGTATCATACTGCAGTCAGCTTCCGTCCTTACGAATCTATTTTGAAGGTGGATCGTAAGTTTTCAGGTTCCAGAAGGGCAGCAATTCATCAGAGACGAAGCCAGGTTTCTTCAGAAAATGGAAAAATTAAACTGCGCCTGATATTGGATTGGTTCAGTGCCGAGATCTTTGTTAATGACGGAGAGCAGGTGATGACGATCACTCTATATACTGACCAGGCAGCAGATGGAATTTCCTTCTTCGCAGATGGAAGTGTAAAGATGAATGTTGTGAAGTATGATTTGATAGGATAACTTAGTGATCGGGACGTTCGATGCTGGGGGCAAAAGCCCTGGTATCGAACGTCCCTCTTTTGCTTTTTGTTGCTATTTATAAGTTTTTACCGTAGTTTTTGGTATATATGGCGTTGATTGTAACTATGCCCTTCCCATATTCTTATGCCAGTATAGGAGTTTCTGCATAATTCAAAGACCCTTTCACATAGTGAAAGAGTTTTCTAAAATTCAACGCTGCGATTTTACTTCCGAAGAAGAACCTTCCTCTTTGTTTTCCACGTGGAAGCTTTTCCAGATGATAGT
>NZ_JBQHUC010000058.1:0-9673 GCF_052065395.1 Bariatricus sp. HCP28S3_F11
GATCGCAGAATAACCAATAGTAATTAATCAACCTGCTGAGCTTTGCTCAGTTTGAAGCGGAATGGCGCTCCGTTCCTCTGGAACGGATGCGCAGTTCTTGCGGAATATGCATACATACAACTTATATACAAATAAATACAAGTTTAAAATTTGTACAAAAAGTTGTACTTGATTTTGTAATATATTACGTCTTGCTAAATGAAAAGTTGTGTTGTATATTAATACCATAAACAAAATTGATGAGACGGAAAACTATACAAATTCAACAAAAAATTTGTAATCCGCTCATTAAGAGAATTTAAAGGAGGAAAAGAAGCATGAAAAAGAGAATTCTCAGTGTAGCTCTTGTAGCAGTTATGGCACTTTCGCTTGCGTTTACAGGATGCGGTAACAAGTCTGAAGAAGGTGGAAGCGGAGACAGCGGAAGCAAGACGGAGAGCAATGGTAAAAAAGTAGGTGTAGCAATGCCGACTCAGAGCTCAGAGAGATGGATCAGAGACGGTAAGAACATGAAAGAAAAACTGGAGGGAATCGGATATGAAGTAGACCTTCAGTACGCAGAAGACGATGTTCAGGCACAGGTTTCTCAGATTGAGAACATGATTGCTAAAGGTGCTAATTGCCTGGTTGTTGCAGCTATCGACTCTTCAGCTCTGGTTAACGTACTTGCTCAGGCTAAGTCCAATGACATCCCGGTTATCGCTTATGACCGTCTGTTAATGGATACAGATGCAGTAAGCTACTATGCATCTTTCGATAATGAAGGTGTTGGTAGAAAGATTGGTGAATACATCGAAGAAAAAGCTGGACTTAAGACTGCCACAGAGCCTCAGACAATTGAATTCTTCATGGGATCTCCGGACGACAACAACGCAGTTCTTCTTCACAAAGGTGTTATGGGCGTCCTTCAGCAGTATCTTGACAATGGAATGCTTGTATGCAAATCAGGAAGAACATCATTCGAGGATACATGTATCTTAAGATGGTCTCAGGAAACAGCTCAGCAGAACTGTGAGAACTACTTATCAGGATTCTATGCAGACGAAGATCTTGACATCTGCTGCTCAGCATTTGATGGCTTCTCATATGGTATCAAAGCTGCTCTTGAAGGTGCTGGATATACTGAAGAAAACTGGCCAATCATCACAGGACAGGATGCAGAAGTTATGGCAGTTAAGAATATCATTGCTGGTAAACAGACAGCTACAATCTTCAAAGACACAGGACTTCTTGCAGAAAAATGTGTAACAATGGTTCAGGCAGTGCTTGAAGGAAAAGAACCGGAAATCAACGATACTGAAACATACGACAATGGCAAATTGGTTGTACCTTCTTACCTTTGCGAACCAGTAGCTCTTGATAAAGATAACTACAAAGAACTCGTAGTAGACAGTGGATACTACACAGAAGAAGAAATTCAGAACGCAGAATAATCTGAATAATGTTTAAGATAGGGCGGCGGCGATATTGCTGCCGCCCTGATTTTTGAAATCCTTATTACGAAGTAAGGTCCCTGGAAGTGATTCGGGGAACAGAAGAAACCTCAGGCATGAGCAGGGGGAGTTTGAGTTTGAAAACGAAGCCGCAAGGCTTTGAAAATATAAAAGAAAAGGAGCTGAGAAAATGTCTGATTACATTCTGGAAATGAACCATATCACCAAAGAATTCTCAGGCGTAAAGGCGTTGGACGATGTAAACCTTAAGGTTAAACGCGGTGAGATTCATGCACTTTGCGGTGAAAATGGTGCTGGAAAATCAACCTTGATGAATGTATTATCCGGTATCTATCCGTTCGGTACATATTCTGGTGATATCGTTTATAACGGAGAAATCGTGAAAAATCACAACATTAAGGACAGTGAGAAAAAAGGTATTGTAATTATTCATCAGGAACTTGCACTTAGCCCATATCTTTCTATCGCAGAAAACGTTTTTATGGGAAATGAGCAGACTTCTATGAAGGGAGTTATTGACTGGACACAGACGCATAATAAAGCCCAGGCAATGCTGGAAAAGGTTGGACTTTACAACGAAAATCTGGATGCGCCGATCAACACGTTGGGTGTAGGAAAGCAGCAGCTGATCGAGATTGCAAAAGCGCTTGCTAAAAAGGTTGATCTGTTGATTCTGGATGAACCGACTGCAGCATTGAATGATGAAGAAAGTGCACAGCTTTTGGAGATCATGCTGAAACTGAAAGAACAGGGAATTACATGTATCATCATCTCACACAAACTGAATGAGATCAGCTATGTCGCAGATGCTATCACTGTTATCCGTGATGGACACACGATTGAAACTCTTACAAAAGGAATTGATGATTTTTCAGAAGACCGTATCATTAAGGGAATGGTTGGCCGTGAGCTGACAAACCGTTATCCGGAAAGAAATCCGGAGGAATGCCCGATCGGAGATGTTGTCCTGGAAGTGAAAAACTGGAATGTATTCCATCCGGAAGATGCGAACCGTCAGGTACTGAAGAATGTGAATATTAAAGTTCGTGCAGGAGAGGTTGTAGGACTTGCTGGTCTGATGGGGGCAGGAAGAACTGAGTTCGCAATGAGTCTTTTCGGACGTGAGTATGGTCAGAAAATTTCCGGACAGATTTTTATGCACGGAAAAGAAGTTAAGATCAAGAATGTAAGAGATGCAATCGCTAATAAGATTGCATATACTTCTGAAGACAGAAAGACATATGGACTTGTATTGATCAATGACATTAAATGGAACATGACATTGGCTGCCCTTCGTGGATTCTTCTCTAAGAATGGTATTGTAAATGCCAATGAAGAAGTGCTTGCGGCAGAGAAATACAAAAAGCTCATTAACATCAAAGCAAACTCCATTGACCAGGCGGTTGGTTCCTTGTCAGGTGGTAACCAGCAGAAAGTAGTTTTGTCGAAATGGATGTTGACAGAGCCGGATGTACTGATTCTGGATGAACCTACCCGTGGTATTGACGTTGGTGCAAAATACGAGATTTATTGTGCAATTAATGATTTGGCAAAGGCTGGAAAAGCGGTCATCGTTATCTCTTCTGAAATGCCGGAAATCATTGGAACCTGTGATAGAACCTATGTACTGAACGAAGGACAGATCGCAGGAGAATTATCAAAAGAAGAGTTATCTCAGGAAAAGATTATGAAATGCATTATGCAGCATAATAACAGGAAAGGGGAATAACAATGGAGAAGAAAAAAACAGTTAATCTTGATTTAAAGCAATTCGGTATGGTATTTGCTTTGATTGCAATTTATATTATCTTTTATTTCATGACAGGTGGAATTAATGCAACACCTATGAATATGAACAACCTGATCATGCAGAACAGTTACGTTGTCATTCTTGCAACCGGTATGCTGCTTTGTGTATTAACTGGTAACGTTGACCTTGGTGTTGGTTCTTATGTCGCACTCTGTGGTGCAATTGCTGCAAAATTGGTAGTTGAAAATGGCATGAGCATTCCGCTTGCTTTCCTTATTACTATCCTTGTTGGAACTGCTTTTGGTGCATTTAACGGATTTTTTATTGCCTACCTTGATATCCCGCCATTCGTAGTTACTCTGGCAGGTATGCTTATTGGCCGTGGTCTTACATACACACTTCTTGAATCAAAGACAGTAGGACCGCTTCCGGATGCATATGTAAAGGTTGGTGCTGGTTTCTTTATTACAAATAAAATCCAGATGGGATCAGGTACACTTGATATCGTATGTATTATCGTTGCAATTGTTGCAACAGCCCTGATCATTTTATCAGAATTAAAATCTATTAAGACAAGACAGAAATACGGTCTTGCAATTGTTACTCCATGGCAGACAATTGTAAAACTTGCAATTATCATTGCAATCGTATGGTTCTTCTTCTACAAACTTGCAAGATACAATGGTATTCCAATTGTGCTCATTATTATGGCTGTTATTGTTGGTATTTACCATTTCATTACAAGTAAGACGGTACCGGGTCGTCAGATTTATGCATTGGGTGGTAATGCAAAGGCTGCAAGACTTTCCGGTATTGATACCAGAAAAGTATTCTTCTGGGTATATACAAACATGGGATTCCTTGCAGCTATTGCTGGTATCGTATTATCAGCACGTAACGCATCCGCTACACCGAAGGCCGGCGACGGATTCGAGCTTGATGCGATCGCATCCTGCTACATCGGTGGTGCAGCGGCAGCCGGTGGTATCGGTACTGTAATCGGTGCTGTAGTCGGAGCATTCGTTATGGGTGTTTTGAACAATGGTATGTTCTTGATCGGACTTTCTACAGACCTTCAGAAAGTAGTAAAAGGTCTTGTACTTCTTGGAGCTGTAACATTCGATATACTTTCTAACAAGAAGAAAAAATAATTATTAAGATGAATGTCGGGCGAAGCTTGTCTGGGCTTCGCCCTGATACAAAGGGGGACAGATAACTATGGAAGAGTTACTGGCCAAATATGAAGAAATCTTAAGGTGGCTGAAAATGCGTTTGGAAAGCGGAGAATTGAAGCCCGGTGATCGCGTAGAATCGGAACATCAATTGTGCGCACATTTTCGTGTGAGCCGTCAGACAGTTCGCCATGCAATTGCACTTCTGGAAGAAGAAGGCATTGTGGAGAGGCGAAGAGGAAGTGGTACCTATATCAAAGCCACAGTAAATGTACAAGAAAAAGAAGAAAAAACCATGCAGGTTGCTGTTATGACAACCTATGTTCAGAAATATATTTTTTCTTCTATTATACAACAGATTGAGAATGAGTTATCCCGCGCGGGATATGGTTTGCAGATTTCTTTTACGAACAATGCGGTCGAAAAAGAAAGGTTTGTTTTGAAAAATATTTTGGAAAAGAATATGGTGGACGGCCTGATCGCTGAGACGACCAAGAGCGGACTTCCCAATCCAAATTTAGATATATACAGAAAAATTATGAATAAAGGAATCCCGGTTCTTTTTATTAATAGTTATTATCCGGGACTTGATATTCCGCATGTATCTTTGAATGATAAACTGGCAGGAAAGATGGTCACCAATCATCTCCTTAAGTGCGGACATCGTAATATCGGTGCGATTTTCAAGGCTGATGACGGGCAGGGACACCACAGATATGCCGGATATGTGGAAGCGTTGATGGAGGCAGATATCAAAATTAAAGGAATGCAGGTAATCTGGATCGATACGGAAGAAGTCAGACATATGAAGGAAGATGCAGGGTGGATCCTCAGACGATTGCAAGGATGTACTGCGTGTGTGTGCTACAATGATGAAGTGGCAACGAAGTTGGTTGCGGTCTGTCTCGAGCAGGGGATCCGGGTTCCGGAGGATTTGTCTATCATCGGAATTGATGATTCGGATCTGGCAAATTATTGTGAAGTTCCGCTTACTTCTGCAAAAAATCCAGTAAGAGATCTGGGTAAAATAGCAGCATTGGAAATGCTTGAAATGATGAAAGGAATGCCGGTACCAAAAGTGACTGAATTGGATCCTGAAATTGTGAATCGTAATTCAGTACGCCTGAGAGATGGATTTTAGAAGTTTAAAAGATTGAGAAGACGCAGGTCTTTCAAATAAAAAAAGAAAGGGAAAGGTGTTAACGCTATGAGTGATGTAAAGAATGCCATTTTAAATGGGAAAACCTCATTGGGAATTGAATTTGGTTCGACCCGTATTAAGGCAGTTCTGGTGGGGGAGGATAATGCACCGATTGCTTCCGGAAGCCATGAATGGGAAAACAGATATGTGGATGGAGTCTGGACCTACACGCTGGAGGATATATGGACCGGACTGCAGGATTGTTACAAGAATCTGACAGAGGATGTAAAGAAACAGTATGGAGTTGCTTTGGAGACTGTTGGCGCTATTGGATTCAGTGCAATGATGCATGGATATATGGCATTTGACAAGGACGGTGAACTTCTTGTTCCGTTCCGTACCTGGAGAAATACAATTACCGGTCCGGCTTCAGAAGAGTTGACGAAGTTATTTGACTTCCATATTCCGCAGAGATGGAGTATCGCTCATTTGTATCAGGCAATATTAAATGGTGAAGAACACGTAAAGGATGTAACATTCTTTACAACACTTGCCGGGTATATTCACTGGCAGCTTACAGGCGAGAAGGTACTCGGAGTTGGAGAAGCTTCCGGTATGTTCCCGATTGATATCGCTACCAGAAACTGGAATGAGAGAATGGTTGCATCGTTCGATGAGTTGGTTGCACCAAAAGGCTATCCGTGGAAATTGGAAGAAATTTTACCTAAGGTACTTCTTGCCGGTGAAAAAGCAGGTGCTCTTACCGAAAAAGGTGCGAAACTTCTGGATCCTACCGGAACACTGAAAGCCGGAATTCCGGTATGCCCGCCGGAAGGCGATGCGGGAACCGGTATGGTTGCTACAAACAGCGTGAAGGTACGCACAGGAAATGTTTCTGCCGGTACCAGTGTATTCGGAATGGTAGTTCTGGAGAAAGAACTTCAAAAAGTCCACGATGAAATTGATCTGGTGACGACTCCGGCAGGTGATCTTGTGGCAATGGTTCATTGCAACAACTGTACGTCTGACCTGAATGCATGGGTAGGAATTTTCAAGGAATTTGCTGAAGCATTTGGAATGGAAGTGGATATGAATAAACTGTTTGGTACACTTTATAACAAGGCTTTGGAAGGTGATGCTGATTGTGGCGGACTTCTGGCATACAATTATTTCTCAGGCGAGCACATTACAGGATTTGAAGAGGGACGCCCGTTATTCGTGCGTACACCGGACAGCAAGTTTAATCTGGCAAATTTCATGAGAGTAAATCTGTTTGCTTCTCTTGGAGTCCTGAAAACAGGAATGGATATTCTCCTGAAAGAAGAGGGAGTGAAGCTGGATGAAATCCTCGGCCACGGCGGACTTTTCAAGACAAAAGGCGTAGGACAGGGAATCCTTGCGGCAGCTCTTAATACGCCTGTTTCTGTTATGGAAACTGCAGGAGAAGGCGGTGCCTGGGGAATTGCTCTTCTGGCTTCTTACATGCTCAATAAGGAAGAAGGAGAAGCTCTGGATGCTTATCTTGCCAATAAAGTATTTGCTGGTCAGGCAGGAAGCAGAATGGAACCGAATCCAAAGGATGTAGAAGGCTTTGATGTATTCAGCAAGAGATACCTTGAAGGGCTTCCAATTGAAAGAGCAGCCGTTGACTCTCTGAAATAATATATTTTAAATGAGGAGGCGTAAAAGTGTTAGAACAACTGAAAAAAGAAGTATATGAGGCCAATATGTTACTGCCAAAATACGGTCTTGTAACATTTACATGGGGTAATGTAAGTGGAATAGACCGTGAAAGCGGGCTGTTCGTAATTAAGCCAAGTGGTGTGGAGTATGATAAACTGACCCCGGAAGATATGGTAGTCATGGATCTGGAAGGTAATAAAGTAGAAGGTCATTACAATCCTTCTTCTGATACAGCAACTCATCTGGAGCTTTATAAAGCGTTCCCGGATATGGGAGGAATTGTTCATACACATTCACCTTGGGCGACAAGCTGGGCTCAGGCAGGAAGAGGAATTCCTTGCTATGGAACGACTCATGCAGATTATATGTATGGAGAAATCCCGTGTGTTCGT
Organism: Bariatricus sp. HCP28S3_F11; assembly: GCF_052065395.1. Lineage (NCBI taxonomy): Bacteria > Bacillati > Bacillota > Clostridia > Lachnospirales > Lachnospiraceae > Bariatricus > Bariatricus sp. HCP28S3_F11. Next base: position 7,593 of record NZ_JBQHUC010000058.1, read on the forward strand.
AATCTGACCAAAGAAGAAATCGATGAAGCCTACGAAAAAAATACAGGCCTTCTAATCGTAGAACATTTTAAAGGAACAGAATACATGGCAATGCCGGCAGTACTCTGCAAAAACCATGGACCATTTTCGTGGGGGAAAGATGCACACGAAGCCGTACATAATGCGGTAGTATTGGAAGAAGTAGCAAAAATGGCAGCACGCTGTGAGATGATCAATCCGGATGTGAAACCGGCACCGCAGGAACTGCAAGACAAGCACTACTACAGAAAGCATGGTGCAAATGCCTACTACGGACAATAAACAAATAACAAATTTATGAACACGTGCCAAGCGTGTCGGAACTTTCTGAAAAATGAACAAAAAGGAGATTAATACTATGTTAGCATGCAAAGATTACAAATTTTGGTTTTGTACAGGTTCTCAGGATTTATATGGAGATGAATGCCTTGCACATGTAGCTGAGCATTCAAAAATTATTGTAAAGGCTTTAAATGATTCCGGAATTCTTCCATATGAAATCATCTGGAAACCAACCTTAATTACAAATGAAGTGATCAGAAAGACATTTAATGAAGCAAATACAGATGAAAATTGTGCGGGCGTTATTACATGGTGCCATACTTTCTCGCCGGCAAAATCATGGATTTTAGGTCTGAAAGAGCTCAGAAAACCGTTGCTTCATCTTCATACACAGTTCAATCGTGAAATCCCATATGATACGATTGATATGGATTTCATGAATGAGAACCAGGCTGCCCATGGAGACCGTGAATTCGGACATATTTTCACACGTCTGAACAAGAGCCGTAAAGTAATTATGGGATACTGGGAAGATAAGGATACACAGGAAAGAATCGCATCCTGGATGAGAACTGCAATTGGTGTTATTGAAAGCAGTCATGTTCGTGTAATGCGTATTGCAGATAACATGAGAAATGTAGCTGTAACAGAAGGTGATAAAGTAGAAGCGCAGATTAAGTTCGGTTGGGAAATTGATGCTTATCCGGTAAATGAAATTGCCGATGCCGTAAAAGATGTTGCACAGGGCGATATCGATGCATTGGTTGAAGAATACTATGATAAATATGAGATCCTTCTGGAAGGAAGAGATGAAGCTGAGTTCAGAAAACATGTAGCAGTACAGGCTCAGATTGAAGTGGGATTTGAGAAATTCCTGGAAGAGAAAAACTATCAGGCAATCGTTACACATTTTGGTGATCTGGGGGCTCTTCAGCAGTTACCGGGACTTGCAATTCAGAGATTGATGGAAAAAGGTTATGGATTTGGAGCGGAAGGTGACTGGAAGACCGCCGCTATGGTTCGTATCATGAAGATCATGACTCAGGGAATGAAGAACGCAAAAGGAACTTCTTTCATGGAAGATTATACCTACAATCTAGTTCCGGGAAAAGAAGGTATTCTGCAGGCTCACATGCTTGAGGTTTGCCCGACAATTGCAGATGGCCCGATCAGCATCAAATGTCAGCCGCTTTCTATGGGCAATAGAGAGGATCCGGCACGTCTTGTATTTACTTCAAAGACTGGTCCGGCTGTTGCAACATCACTCATTGACCTTGGCGACAGATTCCGCTTGATCATCAATGACGTAGAGTGCAAGAAAGTTGAAAAACCGATGCCGAAGCTTCCGGTTGCAACTGCATTCTGGACACCGCAGCCGAATCTGAAGACAGGTGCTGAAGCATGGATTCTTGCAGGTGGAGCACATCATACTGCATTCTCTTATGACCTGACTGCTGAGCAGATGGGAGACTGGGCAGAAGCAATGGGTATCGAAGCTGTTTACATTGATAAGGATACAACGATCAGAAACTTCAAGAATGAATTAATGTGGAATGAAGCTGCATTTAGAAAATAAGACGAAGATTTTGAAGGACGGATTATAAGTTGAAAATATCCAAAGAAAAAAGGAGTGGCATGATGCCACTCCTTTTTAAGTTTGCGCGCCATGAGCGCGCTCTAACGGGTGAAAGTCGTGTGTTCTGCAAGCTGTTATCAGCTTGCCAGTGAAAGCCTGGTCAAGGTAATCGCCAGTGAGCCTTGTAGCGAACCTCCAATGCCTT
>NZ_JBQHUC010000059.1:0-8435 GCF_052065395.1 Bariatricus sp. HCP28S3_F11
AGATAAACATACGATAACTTATCAACAATCAACTAAATACGAGCGGCCGTTCTGCTCCGCATAGCGGCCGTTGAAAAACGCATTTGCGACCGCCAGAGGGCGCAAACTGCAGTTGAAAAAGCAGATCAGTAGAATATTATGAAATTGGTAAGTAAAAAATTGGGATATTAAAAATAATAAGTGAATTTAAACGTATATGCGTTTAAATAAAACCAATAGAAAGGGGGTTTGTGAGTATGAAATTTGTAGCACCAGAAGTAAAAAAACTTAGCATTCAGCCACCTCCGACAGCATAGCGTTGAAATCTGACTTATTGCATTTTATTAGTCGTGATAAAATAATCAATAAGTGAATGCGAATCAAGGGAGGAGTTTTCCTCCCTTTTATAAAAAGGAGTTTTGTACTATGAAAAATGAATATCCATTAATGTCAGGACCTTTAGCAATTAACTGGAATTATAGCTATAAATGTCAATTAAATTGTAGCCACTGTTATAGTAGAAATAGAAATGAAATAGAATTATCATTACAGGACAAATATAAAGTTGCCCAAAACATTGTAAAAAATAAAGTGTTCTTGGTTAATATAGGAGGAGGAGAACCTATAACTAGTGAAGGCGTTTTCGAAATAATCCATTTTTTACGTAACAATAATGTTAATGTTTCTTTGAGTACAAATGGCTGGTTTATTGATAATGAAATGGCTGAAAAGTTAAAGAAATCTAAACTTAATCAAGTTTCTATTAGCATTGATCATCCAAATCCTATGTTACATGATCAAAACAGAGGCAAAAAAGGGTGCTTTCAGCGAGCTATTCAAGCAGCACAGATCTGTCTAAAACACGATATTAGAGTTGTCTTTTCAACTACAATAGCATCATACAATTATGATGTTTTAGAAAAAATTGTAGAATTGGCAAATTATATAGGAATAAGTGGAGTGGATTTTAAACGTCTAAAAACGATGGGGAATGCTTCAAATAGGACGGATCTAGAAATAGATGATGAGAAAAAAGAAAAATTGTATTTGAATATTATCAAATGGAGACAGAAGTTCGAGAAATTAAAAATTACATTAGTATATAATGAAAAGCAAGTTGGTGATATTGATGGGGGATGTCCTTGTGGAAAAATTTCATTGTGTATTTCCTCAAACGGGAATATTGCTCCTTGCGTTTACAATAATAAAGTTGTCTTGGGGAATGCGACACGAGATGATTTGGGGGATATTTGGAGAAATTCACCACAGTTATTATATATGAGAGAACATTATGAATGTATGGGTTTAATGAAAGAAAAAGGAGAAAAATAGAATGAGTAAATATAGTATAAATCAAAATATTTTGTATCAGAGAGACTATAGGATACCGGAAAATATGTCGATTTTAGATTATGTTACATCTGAGATTGCAGAAGAAGAAATTAAAAGTGGAGAATCAACAGTATTGGTTATTTCTATAAATGAGGAAATATATGAAGTTAACTTAGTAGGTGCTATTATTTTTGAAATGATAGGCGACAATTTTGAGGAAAATGATATCCTGAAAAAGTTGAAAGAATCGTTTCAAATAAAGGAAGAGGAGTTAGTTGAATGTGTAGAAAAATTTATTCAAGATATGATTCAATTTGACATATTACAAGAGGGAAAATAATGAATGAAGTACTAGCAATCCAAGGTGGAAAGAAAACTATAGACGAAAAGTATGAAAATACTGTGAGAAGAGATCGTTTTACTGAAGACGATCGCAAAGCAATAATAGCATATATGTCTGAAAGTAATAGCCTGATTTCTTATTATGGTGATGAAGGATTACAAAAAACATATGAAAAAGAATTGGCGGCATATTTTAAAAAGAAATATTGTATTCTGTTTAATTCGGGAACTAATGCAATATTAGCTGCCTATTTTGCCTTAGCTTTGGAACCAGGAGATGAGGTTTTAGTACCGGATTGCTCATTCTTCGCTGTAGCAACTCCATTATTATTATTAGGCATTAATCCTGTTATTGTAGATTGTGATCCGAATTTAGGGCTTATGGATCCAAATGATTTGAAAAGAAGAATTACGGAAAAGAGCAAAGCAGTTATAGTCAATCATTTATGTGGACATTCAGTGGATCTAAAAAGAATTTCAGCACTCTGTAAACAAAATAATTTAAAATTAATAGAAGATATTTCTTTGGCGTTTGGTGCAAAATACAATAATACTTTAGTTGGAACAGAGGGGGATATAAGTTGCTTATCATTGGGATCAACAAAGTTGTTAAGTGGTGGTCAAGGAGGAGCTTTTTTGACAGACAATACGGAATTGTATGAAAGGGCTATTCTGTTAGGGTGTTTTGGAAAAAGAGCTTATCAAAATATCTTGAATCCTTTTTATCGTCAATTTGTAGGAGGTAGCTACGGTACTAACAGTAGAATGCATCCACTGGCAATCGCAATGTCATATTCTAGATTTTCTAAATCTAATGAGCTTATTGAAATGCGGCATGAACGGTATAACATGATTAGTTTTGCATTAAAACAAACCGGAATAATAAATCCTCCTATTACTAGAAAAAATGTATTTAGGGGAAGTTGGCACGGATTTTATGCTACATATGAAAAAAAAGATTATGATGTTCCGATAGAGATAGTTGTGCGTGCCCTTAGGGAAGAAGGACTTGATGTCCATCATCGAGCGCATTACCCAATGCTTCATGAATTGCCGATGTTTTCCAAACAGACAGACGGAAGGTATGGAGTCAAAAAAAATCCATTTCACACTAAGATCTGCATGAAAGAGGAATATACGGATACTGTTGCCTACAATGATAAGGTTATCTCATTTCCATTATTTTTAGATGAACCTTTAGATTTGATTCAAAAATATTGTGACGGTATTTATAAGGTGGCGAATCATTTTGCTGAACTTGAAAGGGTAAATAACTATGAATGATAAAGTATATTTTATTATGGGTATTAATCCTTGTATTTGGGGGTTAAATTACCATAATCCGTCCGTGGTGTTGATTTTACAAGATAAAATAATCTATGCAATAGAAGAAGAAAGAATCAACAGGAAAAAAAATTCAATGGGAATTTTTCCGGAAAACGCAGTTAATGAGTGTAAAAAAATTGCTCAGACTATGGGAATACCGATAAAAAAGGTGATCATTGGTTTTGATCCAAATGAAAAGGTGAAAAGGCTATACTATGAATTAGAAGCATTGTTGAAGTATGATCAAGAGTCTTTTTTTACTGACAAGTGCAATTGTAATATAATTGATAAATACAAAAAAGAGGTTAACCTAATATGTGATAGGGTGCAAGATGTAGAGAAATTAAAGATGTTACTTTCGCTGAAATTAAATATGCCAAATGTAGAGATTAGATTTGCTAATCACCATTTAAGTCATGCAATTTCAGCATATATTTTTTCGAAATTTGATGAGGCCCTTTGTGTTGTATGTGATGGAGTAGGGGAGTATGCTGCAACTAGTATATGGACAATGAAGGGAAAGATAAGAAAGAAGATTTCAGAAATAGCAATTCCTAATTCTTTGGGGTATTTTTACGCAATCGCAACGGCGTATCTAGGGTTTAAGCCCTGGAGTGATGAGGGAAAGGTTATGGCATTAGCGCCATATGGAAAATATAATAAATATATTTTTGACAAGCTGGAGAAAGTAATTTCTTATGGTGAAGGTAGCTACAATGTTTCTTTTTTTATAGAAAATAGTCTTACGAATGGCTTGGCTTTAGATATAAATAAAGGTGTGAGCATATTTGAAGAATTATTCGGTATTGATAAATGTACGAATAACCTTGATGACATATATAAAGATATAGCGTTCGCTGTACAAACATATGTTGAAAATATTGTTCTTTCATTAATTAATTACTGGAGTGGACAAACAAAAATAAGTCGGGTTTGTGTGGCAGGAGGAATATTTATGAACTGCAAATTAAATATGTATATCCGAGAAAATGCAAAAATTGATAAATTATATGTTCAACCAGTAGCGGGAGATGCGGGTACAAGCATTGGAGCAGCATTTTCAGAAAGCAACGTTCTTAAGGCGGATTTGAGCACATTGTCTTTGGGTAATCAATATAACAGAAAAATGATTTATGAAGAATTAAAGTTAATAAAAGGAGTGTCTTATAGGTATATTCCAGATGAAGAGTTGTGTAATAATATTGCAAAAGCTTTGGTAGATGGTAAGATAGTATGTTGGTTCCAAAAAGGCGCTGAATTTGGGGCAAGGGCCTTAGGTAATAGATCTCTCTTAATGGATCCAAGAAAACGCCGAAATGCTGATACGATGAACGAACTAATAAAGCATAGGGAAAAATGGAGACCATTTGCATGTTCTATATTGTTTGAATATGCAGATTTAGTATTAGAAAATTTTGATGAAAATAGTAAGCCTTATTTTATGATAGAAGCATATAAAGTCCGGGAAGAGTGGATAAATAAAATAGGAGCAGTTATACATCCTGCTGATTATACTACAAGACCTCAGTTAGTAAAAGAAGAAAACTATCCTTTATATTATAAGCTTATATATCAGTTTTATAAGATGACAGGGATTCCACTAATTATGAATACGTCATTTAATGATAAAGGAGAGCCGATAGTATTATCTCCTAAAGATGCAATTAATTTTTTTGTGAAAAATAAAGCAGACTTATTAGTTATGGGGAATTACGTTGTTGAAAAGGAGAAATAAATGTTTAATAAAAACAATACTCTATTTATTGAACTTACAAATTCTTGCAATTTGAAATGTAAATCGTGTGGCTATTGGAAACCTCACAAAATTTCTAATATTTCTGTCAAGGAATTTCAAGAAATCTTGGCCTTTTTTGAAAGTATCGGTATAAAAAAACTTCATTTAACAGGTGGAGAACCACTTTTAAATAATGATGTTGAAGCAATATTAAATATAGCGAAGAATAAAAACCTGTACACTAAGATTTCAACAAACGGGACATTAATTCGAAGGAATATGTCAAAGAAAACTTTGAATATGTTGGATGAAATTATGATTTCTGTAGATGCATCAAATGCTATCCTTTATAAGGAGATCAGAGGACAAGATTTTTTTGCTGATGTCATAGATGGAATTGAATATGTTTCTAGGCAAAAGAAAAAAACGGCAATCGTTTTAAGTTTTTTAATACAAAGAAAAAATTATAAAAACATTTTAGAATTTATCCGCTTTGCATCAGAATATGATATTGTTAGAATAGCTTTTTTGGTTCCAAATAAAGGTGGTGATTTTTCCGGGAATGTGGAAAAAAATTGCTATAGAAAAGAAGTTTTTCTATCAGAAGAAGAAAATAAAGAATGGATTGAGGAAATATATCCACAATTAACGGAGAATATGAAGCGGTACTGTCATAAAATAGAGTTCCCCAATTCTAAGCATATGGAAGCAATCAGAGATTATTTTTCTGATGGATCTTTACAGATAAGAAAGCAACCATGTATGCAAGCGTTTAATACAATATTTGTGAATGCTGATTTAGAATTTAAATTTTGTCCTTATTTTGAAAAAACATTTAAAATGGGCTCTTTTGATATTGAACATGATTTGGAAAAAGAAAGATTGAAAATATTATTTGATAAAAAAAATCAGATATCAAAATGCGCTTATTGTTTAGAAACTCAATTAAATGATTAGGTGATTAAAGACATGGTGATTACAGGAGGGGATTTTATGGATGAGAAAAAAATGGGGAAAATGATGTCTAGCTACTACATAATGCAATCTTTTATATTTTATGTTCCCGTGCTGACAATATTTCTTAAAAATGAGATAAACAACTTGTTTTTAGTTAGTGTTTTGTTTTCTGCAAAATCTATAGCAACATTTTTGTTAGAAATACCGACCGGTTTTATTGCGGATCATATTAGTAGAAAATTATCGATCATTACAGGAACGATTATTTACATAATATCGATGCTTATTTTTGCGATATATCCTAAATTTGAACTTCTTATAATAGCGCAAATATTGTTTGGAGTATCTGAAACTTTAATATCGGGTTCAGATCAAGCCTTATTTTATGATAACTTTAAATATATTAAAAAAGAAGATAGTTATCAGAAGTACTTTGCCAATTTAACATTTCTTAGTACTTTGGCTTTATGTGTATCTTTTTCTGTAGGAGGAGTTATATACGCATTTAATAAAAGAGGAGTATTCTGGTTAACAGCAATATTTATGGGTATATCTTTAATTTTTTTAGTACCTATGAAAGAATATCCTTATAAAGATCAGAACAGACATGACAAGTTTTCTATATCTTTGCTACTTAGCAGAGTTAAAAAGATAAATGAAGAATCAAGAGAATTTAAATTTTATCTTTTTTATTGTAGTATAGTAGAAGCATTGATCTTATCCATATATTTATATCTAATTCCATTGCTTTTAGAAAACTCTAATATTACGGGACAATACTTTGGGGTAATATATGCAGGATGTACTATTTTGTTTGGAATAGGTGCAAAAGTAAGTAAATATATAAAAAATAATTTAAATGGTATGATTGTGACATTATTTATTTCCCTAATTCTTTTTGGTGTTTATAAGTATAAACCATCAGCAATAGGAGCAATTTTGATGATAGCAGGTATTAGAATGATGTGGGGAGTATTTGATGTTCTTTTCAAAGCCGAGTTAAACTCAAAGTTAAAAAATTCGGAAGTAAGGGCGACAATATTTTCTGTCAGCAATTCAATAATTAATGTCGGCTCCACAATTATAACGTTCATCTTTGGAATAGTTGTATCAGAAAAATCACTTGATTTTCTTTTAGTGCTTATTATATGTTTAATTGTAATATTAACTATATATATAGTAGGAATAAAATCACGAATAAAAAGATGGCAGTCTTGAAACAGTCGATATTGAAAAGTATATAGTAATTCGTTTTACTTGAAGTACTATACGAAATCGCAGAGAGTAGTTGCTTAATAGAACAAAATATTCTATAAAGTGGAAGGTATATAATATTTAGAAATTTCCTGATATATCATTATGTAAATAAGATAGGGTATGTAATATGAGGGTATGACATATAGAAACGGACGTTTCTTAGTGGCATACTCTCATAATAAGTTCGCCAATGAAAAGATAAAGCAAGAGACCTAGCAGATTGAAAATTTTATTTGGGTTGTAAAAAGCATAACAATAAGCACAATAGTATGTTGCATTGAATTAAAGTTTAAGGTAAGAACTCAATCAATCTTGGGATTGTTTTAAACAAGTAAGTTGTTTCAAAGTTGGTGCTAGAATATGGTAAGAGAAACATATATGACAATTACAAAAAGTAGTCTTTACAGGAAAATAAGAATAATCTGCAAAGACTGCTTTTCGATTTCGAAGTTGCTATTAGGTTTAAAAATTTAACTTCTTTCGTAATTCCAGGAGTTCCTGTTCCATTTTGGATAACTTTAACCGCTGGGCATCAATCATACCTTTTTGCGAAACAATTGTATCTTTTTGCGAATCAATCATACCTTTTTGCGAATCAATCGTATCTTGTTGGGTATCGATCGTTTTTTTCTGCGAATCAATCGTATCCTGCATTTCATCAATCATATATTGCACAGTATTACGATCCAGTTCTTGTAATTCCTTTGAAAACATTTCCATCACCTTTTCTGTATTGCGACAAATCTGGTATACATCATCATAGAGAGGCTTGAATTCGGGGAAGGCTTCGATTAGTTTCATAATCGTCTCCGGTTCGTCCACACATAGGAAGGTAAGCCAAGCTTCTAACTTGTTATTGATACCTTTATTTTGCAAAGTTTTCTTGAAAATGTCAAGAGCGATAAAGGTATAATCCTGAAGCAGTTCCAGTTTTAAACCAGTATCGGTTTTTTGATTAGAATGATGGATATAAATATCTGGAAATTTGTGAAATTCATATGTGCTTTTTTCGAATAGGATGACAGTATAGACATTTTTGATATCGCGATAGCTGAACCGTTTTTTCTTCTCACTCTTAACTCGCTTGTACTGGCGAAGGAGCAGATCAGCAGAGTAGCAGGTGCATCGCTGCCCGGGAAATGCATACCCAATCTTCTGCACCTCAACATTCGCGATGCTTCCAGTGGATAGCTCAACTACAATATCCATGATCAGTAGTGAACTTTCATCTGCAATGCGGGTAGAATCATTAGGAAGGACTTTCAAAATAGTGACTTTTTGATTTAATACAAGTGATAAGAAATCTTCCAGGCGTTCCGGTATGGTTTCCGGATTCATGATTTCTTTAAAGAAGGAATCATAAAGCATTCGAACTCCCTTGGCTCCAGTACAGAAATTTAACAAGATATAGCAAGAATTCTCCCACCTCTTTAGGTGGCGAGATGAATTGCAAAAAATATAAGAGAACACTTGTTCTAAGGTGCCGGATGTGGTATAATATAATCAG